>CAMDKJ010000139.1 GCA_945900705.1 Bifidobacterium breve
TACGGCTCCCGATACAGCCAGGGCAGCGGCGCCAACAGCACCAGTATCACCATCGACAAGCGTCGAACTCCCATCACCGAAGCTCGACCAAGACTCTCTACAGATTCCGCTTACCCCAAGAGCACAAGTGCCTTCGGATACCAATAGCCCCTCGGCGTCAGCGAGTGTTAGCGCGCTGAGCCGGCAAAACAACTTGTCTAGCTCGGGCACCTCTAGCTCGGGCGTGTCGACGCCACCGCCAGCTACTGGTGTGCAGCGGCGGGCATCAGGCACGCCATTTGCAGCAGCAGCTGCCGCCGTACCCCCTTCCCCTATGGCTGCGCCCTCCCGGGCAGCCGAGTTGCCAACAGCCCTTCGAGATTCATCAAGTGAAACTCCAACCATTACCAAAGACAACATAAAATCTTTGGGCCAAGCCCCAGCGCCAAAGCAACATGCGGTGTCAGCCGATGTGCGGGCTGCCGTTTCAGCGGTGGCCGGCACTAGCCCAACATCGGTAGCTTTGCATCGGGGTGCTGCCGTCGATAAGAAAGCCCAAGCGCTAAATGCCGATGCCTTCGCCCATGAAGGTGCGATACACATTCCCGGGACAACCCCGCTGATCTCAGATAAGTCACGTCAAATACTCGCCCATGAACTAACACACGTGGTTCAACAGCGGCAATACGGAAAGACCTTGCCACCTGAGAACACCCCACTTGGGCGACAACTTGAAGCCAGCGCGCTGCACGCAGAAACCCTTGTCTCATCGTCACCTAAGCCTTCGTTTTCGCCAACGATTTCGCCAACGATTTCGCCAACGATTTCGTCCTCATTTTCGTCAACGTCTACGTCGGAGTCGGCGCCCTCACCTGCCATGCCATCGGCGGCTGCACAAACCACATCCGACATGACCCCGGCTCGACGCGAGGGCCAAACCAATACTCTTCGTGCCACCGGAGCACAGGAAATTACGCTGGCCCGCGGACAAAGCCAGCCCGATGAAGTCGTACTTTCACCACGGCGGCTACCAACCGTGGCTGCACCGGCCGCCCTCGGCAGCACGATGGGAAGCCAACCGACCTGGGCCGGCCGTATCGGTAGCGGTCAAACTCAAGGGGGCCAAGGGTCTGCTACCCAATTCAACTCAGCGCCACCGGCACCGTTTGTCCAGCCTTCAGCACCTGAACAAGTGCAGCGTAGATCTCGCGCACAGGGCACCAAACATCCAACTGCCGCTCAGGAGATAGCCCCAGCTAAACAGCGCAAGGAGCAAACGCCGAGCGCTGCATCAGCGGTTGCACCACCACCGACGAGTTTCACTTCCGATGCGCGCTGGCTAGAGCAGCATGCCAACGCGCTTTATCCGTTAATTAGAAACATGCTCCGTGCTGATCTTCTCAAAGATCGCGAGCGCCGATCCAAATTGATGCGGGAGTATTAAGCCATGACTAGCCCAATGCCATTTGACCCAGGATTCACAGCAACCAATTTTGCTGGTTTCAGTTTGAGTGTTGACATTGTCGGTGGGGACAAAAACCTCGGTGCCAACTGGAACAGCCTGCAGATGGGTGACACGACACTCAATGCACAGGATGCTGCAGTTGGCGGGTACCAGCTTTCAAGATTTCAACTCGTTGGTCAATTGGCATACGGGAATGTCACACTTTCGCGGCCTTGGACTCCGAATCAATCAGGTTGGATTCCCGAGTGGTTCGCACTGGCCCAGCAATACGGTGGAACGACCGTTGGTATCTCGATAAATTATCTAAACCCTTCCGGCACTCTCCAGCAGGCAACTTACAACTTTCGTAATGCTTACCCGGTAACTTGGACGCAACCGCAATTCACCACTGTTACCGGCACGGAAACTCCACCCGTAATTACCGAAAGCATCACATTCAGCCACTCTGGTTACTTCGATACCGACGGTCTCGCCCCTGGCATCGATACCGCCGAGGCCGTTCAGCCGTGCAAATTAGTAATCCTGCCCGGTGGCAGCGGGGAATCAACCGGTCTCGCAAGCGCCCTCGCAGCACTCACCTCGTGGACCCTCCCGACAACCGCCGCCCTCGGGACTTCACTTAACAGTGTTACCGCGCAAGCTGTCGGGATGCTTGGGCCATTCCCGTCAATTACCTTCTGGGTGCCACCAGAGTCAATGACCGTCACGAAATCGGCGGCGTGGACGGTCGACCCATCCCCCACGGCATCTGGGTCGGGGCCAGCTTCTTGGAATGGAACAAATCCGACAAATCTGAGCTTTAACTTTATTCTGGACGGCGCAAACTCTGACCTAAACTTTACCGAAAACTCCTCAACCGCAGGCGAAACACTTGGTAGCGGCCCCGCTGGGCAATCGGTTTTGCCAACCACCGAACGGTTACTTTCCCTTTGCGAAGTTGAAGTTATGAGTGAGCTATTAGGCTTCGGGAGTTCACCGCTCGTTGTCTTCGTCTGGGGCGACTTCATCTCCCCAGTTTCTTACGTAACTGACATAAATCTGAAATTCACGAGATTTAATTCTGGTGGTCAACCGATTCGAGCTGAGGGCAATATACAACTTCAGCAGTACCCCGTTTACGACGCATTACAAAATCCAACGTCCGGCGGCGAGATGCCTCGCAAGAGTGCACTGGTCCACGAGGCCGACACTCTGGCGCACATCGCCTACCGGTCGTACCGAAGCCCTAACCGCTGGCGAGACATCGCGATTGCTAATGACATTGACGACCCACTTCGTGTCGATCCAGGGCGAAAATTACTTATCCCGGCACCTGACGAATTACCCCAGCGGACTGAAACTGGGCTAGTAAAGACTTCGGCACGTTCTTCACCTGAATCGCGCATGCGCAATCCGCTAGCCACGAAGAATAAGCCGGGTAAAGGGAAGTGAGTACCAATCCTTTTAACACCGCAGGTGTGCAACTACACGTATTGGTAGACGGAGTTCCTCTTCTTGAGCAAAGCGCGATGTTGATCAGCAACATCACTGTTGAGTCGCAACTTTTTTTGCCTTCGCTTTGCGAGATTGAACTCGTGGATTCCGGGCAGGGCGTGCTGATGGAAAATGGCCTTGTCGCTGGCGTCCTAATTGAGATACGCGCCATTTCCGGCGAGGACATTATTGGCGTACCGCTATTTAGTGGCCAAGTCGAATCCATCGAACTCCGATTTGACCATACCTCTGGGGTGCGCAGTGTCGTTCGTGCATACGATCTTGCGCACAAGATGCTGCATGGCCGAAAGACCACCGGCTTCCCCCTCAGTTTGTACTCAGAAATAGTTGAGGCAGTTGGCCTTGAACATGCCATCGCAACTGTCGCCGAGCCAACCGAAGTTCCGTACACGATGGTGGTTCAGTCGAATGAAAGTGACTGGGATTTCATTGTCCGCCTCGCTCGCGAGGTTGGCTACGTCACCTATATCTCAATTGACCCAGCCGTC
Organism: Bifidobacterium breve; assembly: GCA_945900705.1. GTDB lineage: Bacteria > Actinomycetota > Actinomycetes > S36-B12 > S36-B12. The sequence continues at coordinate 3,427 of CAMDKJ010000139.1, forward strand.
GGCCTGCCGACTTTGTATTGGGGGTTAATGGCCCCTGCCGAAACCGCCCCTCCCCCCGTAGGTGTCGAAATGTCACCACGGGCCATCGTGATCGGCGATGACGGGCTCATCTCACTGCGGGCCACCGTCTCAGGCTCTGGCCTAACGGCGAGTGCCTCCACCAGGGGTTGGGACCAATCACTTGCGATTCCGGCCATTGGCGAGGGGCCGGCAATTAGTGATGCCTCCGCAAACGTCTTGCTCCCGGTGGAATTGGCGACCGAGCTAGGTGGGCCCACCGCGCAGCTGGTTAGCCTAGAGCGAATTGCCGAGAACGAGGCCGCTACGGAGGCAGCATCTGTTGGCTTAGGTTTTCGATTGGCAGGCTCGTACTCCAACATCGAAGCGATCGTGCGAGGCAACCCATTTCTGATGCCCAACTCAGCAATAAGCATTAGCAAGGCGGGCATCCTCACCGGCGAGTACACGGTCACTTCAGCAACCCATACCTTTGAACCACGAAGCTTCGGCTATCGGACGCAAATAATGTGCGCGGGGTATGAAGACAGAACCCTAATGGGTTTGCAAGGGGCCGCAGAGTCCTCATTCAAACTAAATGGGGTTTACCCGGCGATTGTCACCGATGTCGAAGACCCTGAGTTTCTTGGCCGTGTGCTGCTTAGCTTCCCATGGCTGTCTGAAACCTTCATCAGCACTTGGGCGCGCGTGGTGCAAGCCGGCGCTGGCGAGGGCCTCGGCATGCAAATAATGCCCGAGCCAACAGATGAGGTCCTGGTCGCTTTCGAAAATGGCCAACTCGACTCGCCATATGTCTTGGGTGGGTTATACAGCGCCGATCGACTGGGAGCTGTACCCGCTGCCGAACTAATTGAGGGCACTCCCATGATGCGCGCATTCACTTCGCGTGAAGGTCACCAACTCCTTTTCAATGACAATCCCGATGCCTCAAGCCTGACAATTCAAACAACTTTCGGCGCCAGCTGCATAGTTAGATTATCCCCTGAAACCGGGATTAGCATCACCACGATTGAAGGTCAGCCAATTATTATCAATAGTGACTCCGAAGTGACTGTGAATGCTGAAGGTGCGGTGGTCATCAACGCAAGCGAAGTCACTCTGAGCGGTGAAGGGGCCGTCGAAATAAATGGTGCTGACGTTTCAATCACCGCCGAGGGCGCCGTCGAGATCACTACAGAAGGAGCCATCTCCCTGACCGGAAGCGAGATAAATCTTGCTTCCGAAGGTTCGGTTTCGATCGAAGCCGACGTAATTAGCCTGGTTGCTGGCGAAATCAATATTGCCGGTGGCATCGTAAGTTTGGGTGCGTGAATCAGATGGCACAGCAGGATTTCGTCGGTAGCGGATTCGACTTCCCGATGGACATTGACGACCAAGGCGGCATTCGCATGGTCGGCGGCACCGACAACATAGACCGCTCAATCAGGTTAATAATGGGGACGGCCTACGGCGAACGCCCAATGCGCCCTGATTTTGGCTGCGGTATCCATGACCTACTGTTTGATTCCACTTCATTAGAACTCCTCGGGCAGGTG
>CAMDKJ010000140.1 GCA_945900705.1 Bifidobacterium breve
TACATCATGACGGCAACGAACACGACTTCTGGCACCGCTAAGAAGACCACGTTCAAGCCCGGCGCACCCACCTCCAAGTTGCTTCCGTAGATGAGGACACCAATGAAAATCAAAATGTCTCGCCGCATTGTTGCGGTACTCGCCACGTCGGGGTTGCTGCTCGCAGCAGCCCCGGCACTAGCGCCGGCCCAAGCGGCCGATGCCTGTGCACTCGGTGCCACCTGTGAGGGCAGCCTCACCGGTCCACTTGGTGCATCCACTTTCAAAATCGTGATGCCAACGACGTTCAACGGCACCGTGCTGTTGTTCTCACATGGCTATCGCGTTGGCACCCCGGTACCTGCCGCTTTGGCGACCCCACTTGGCTTTGCTGCTAACCCGGCATATGTCAAGACGTCAGTGCCCGCATTCGCTGCAACTTTTGGTACTGACGTTGCCTATGTAGGTGGCGGTGGCGCTGATGTCGCCGATAACCCACTAGCCATCCCTGCGCTTCTCGCCCAGGGCTATGCACTAGCGGGCACCGGCTACGCCAAGCAAGGTTGGGCAACAGCTGAAGGTGTCGAATCAGGTGAGAACCTGCTGAAGTACATCAACGCCGGTGCGATCAAGGGCGTAAAGAAGACCATGGTGTGGGGTGAATCCCTCGGTGGGCTCATCGCACAAACAATTGCCGAGCGCAATCCGGGCAAGATCGCCGGGTCACTCCCGACGTGCGCACCCCTTGCCGGCCCGGAGCAGGCGTTCTCGGGCGCGATGACCGTCATGTACACCTGGAAGACCCTGATCGCTCCGACCCTTCGGGTCGCGAACTACCAGAGTTACCCCCAGGCGCTAACCGACCTCGGCACCGTACTGACCATTCTCGGTGGTGTTGCCGCCGGCACGGTCAGTACTTCAGCGGTTGGTTACCCGGTGGCTCAGGCCAACCTGCTCGCTGGGTTGATGGCCGGTTTACCGACCAAGTCCACGGTTTATGACGGCCAGACGGTCAACCCGGCCTTCGCTACCTTAGGCACCTTGGGCGCTATCGTTGGTGGCTATTCGCCAGCATCTGCCGGGGCTAATAGCGCCGCTGCAATGCTGCAAAACGTGGGTGGGGCTGCCGCACTTGGTATCCTGGGAAGGTACGAGCTCGAACAGCGTGCTCGCGCCATCGCCAGCATCCCGGCCACTACGACGGCCAACTTCAATGACAACATCAACGTGTCGTACACCAACCTGCTTTCTTCTGAGCAGCGCGGTGAGTTCGGCGACACGTTGAATGCGTCAACGGTGATGCCGAACCTGCTAAATGCCATGCTCGCAAAGCTGGATGTATCCAAGGGTGATGCAACCGCACGCTTCGGTGCAAACGCGGCAGCGGTCGCGGCCGTGCGTGCATTGCCAGCGGCAAAGGGTGTCTACTCCGTGCCTACACTGTTGATCTCGACGACCTACGACTCAATCGTGGCCGCCGGCAACACCAGTGAGTTCTACGCCAAGCTCGCCAAGAGCGGTGCGAAGAGCAAGTTGCTGAAGATCGCGCAGTACTACACGGTTCCATCACCTGATGGCTACACCAAGTTCGCAGCAGGCGGTAAATCACCTGATGCGGCTGCCTCTGCAGCGGCAAACACCTCCGGTGTTGGTCATTGCACGTTCTTTGGGATCGCTGGAGGCGCTCAAATAACCAACGCGGTGACGACCCTAAATGCGATGGTGAATGCAAAGACCGCCTCGGCCCTGAAGAAGGCCAAGGCGATCGAGTACGCCACCGCCGGAGTTAATAACGACGGCCAGTACGAACCGGATGCCTTAAAGCGTCCGAACGCAAAGTAGTGCTGAAGTAGGGAAGCGGGGCGGGTGGGCAACCACCCGCCCCGCTTTTTCGTAGTATTTGTATGTTATTAACCGCCAATATGGGCTATATTAGATTTTTATGACGCAATTACGGATTTCCGAAGCCGCGGAGCTGCTCGCCGTCAGCGACGACACCGTTCGCCGCTGGATCGACACTGGCCGGCTCGAAGCCACCGCTGGCACAAGTGGGCCGATGACCGTCGACGGCTCGGCAGTGGCCGCCCTGATGGCGCAGGCCGCCCCACGACTCCCCGCCCCCGTCCCGACTTCAGCCCGCAATCGTTTCGCTGGCATCGTCACGCGCGTTGAGCGCGATGGCGTGATGGCTTTGGTCGAGATTCAAGCCGGCCCGCACCGCGTGGTTTCACTAATGAGCCGTGAGGCCGCCGATGAGCTTGGACTTGAGCCAGGGGTGCGCGCCGCCGCGAGTATCAAAGCCACCAATGTCGTTGTCGAGCTGGACGAATCATCATGAAACTCACTGCCGCTGTAGGCATAGTGGTAGCGGGTTCACTGATGGCACTTGGCGCGGCACCGGTAACCAATGCGGCCACACCGAACACGTACATCGCTCCGAGCGGCACCATCACAATTTCGGCAGCGTCCTCGCTGACCGATGTACTACCCGTCATCGCCGCAGCATTCACGAAACGGTTCCCGAAGGTCACGGTGAGATTCAATTTTGCAGGTAGCTCTACTCTCGTTGAACAATTGAATGCCGGTGCCCCAGTGGACGTAATTGCGACCGCATCGGAGCAGACCATGGCAAAGGCAATGACAGCTGGTACCGCGGTAAGCCCAATCCTTTTTGCAAAAAACACCATGGCGATCGCAATGCCCGCTGGTAATCCGGCAAACGTCACCAAACTAAGTGATCTCGCTAAACCCGGCGTGCTTGTCGCCGTCTGCGATATCTCAATACCATGCGGGGCTGCGGCCCGCGACCTCTTCAAGATCGCCAATATCACGGTTACGCCCGTAACCCGTGAACTCGATGTGCGAATGGTCTTGGGCAAAGTGGTAGCTGACGAAGTAGACGCTGGCATCGTGTACGTCACCGACGTTCAGTGGGCTGGGGCCATGGTCACCTCGGCTGCTATCCCAACAGCCCTCAATGTGGTTACCAGTTACCCGGTCGCGGCAGTCAGGGCTTCGACAAATCCGGTGGCCGCAAAGGCATTCGTGCAATACCTGCGATTTTCATTCAGCGCCCAGGGGATACTTCGAGCATACGGATTCATGAAACCGTGAAGAGCCGACGCCCAACTTCACAGCGGCCGCTATTTCTCTTAATCCCCGGCCTAATCGCAATAGCTTTCCTCGTTATCCCCTTGGTCGGGCTGCTCGCCGAAGCGCCGTGGGGCTCATTCGGGGCCATTCTCACCTCTCAGGTCGCTCTTGAGGCGTTGCGCATCTCGTTGATCACCTCGATAGCGGCCACCGCGATCGCTATCGTGATCGGCACGCCACTGGCTTGGCTGCTGGCGCGCGAGATTTTGCCGGGTACCCGAGTACTGCGCGCCATGGTGATCGTGCCGCTGCTGCTGCCCCCGGTTGTTTCCGGTGTCATCTTGTTGACAGCCTTTGGCCGGCGCGGGCTGGTGGGCCAATGGCTCTACTCCGGCCTGGGTATCCAATTGCCATTCAGCACGGCCGGAGTCGTTATAGCCGCGACATTTGTTGCGATGCCGTTCTTGATCATCACCATGGAGGGCGCATTTCGCTCCCTCGATGGTCGATTCGAGGATGCGGCTTCGACACTTGGTGCTTCCCAGTGGACCACCTTTAGGCGTGTCACCTTGCCCCTCGTTGGGCCCTCGCTGGTTGCCGGAGCTGTACTTTGCTGGGCCCGCGCTTTGGGTGAATTCGGTGCCACCATCACCTTCGCCGGCAACTTCCCTGGAGTCACCCAATCGATGCCACTGGCTGTCTATCAAGCCCTTGAGACTGATAGGTCAACCGCCATTGCTTTGAGCCTGGTGATGCTAACGGTTTGCATAGTGGTGTTAGTGGCACTTCGCGGCCGCTACCTTAGGCCGGGCTCCGCATGAGCGTTACCGCCAACTTCACTTCGCATCGAGGTGAGTTCACCCTAAAGTTCAAAGCACAGTTCGAACCCGGCAGCGTGATTGCAATACTCGGCCCAAATGGTGCCGGCAAATCCACGTTACTGAGAACCATTGCCGGCTTAAGCGCGGTTGATACCGGCTCAATCACTATTAACGCCGTCACCGTTGACGATGCTAAAAAAATCTTTCTACGTCCACCGGCCAGATCGGTTGGATTTGTCTTTCAGGACTACGCAATATTTCCTCACCTGACCGTCTTGGCCAATGTTGCCTTCGGCCCCAGATCACGCGGAAGTGGTCGTAAGGCCGCCGATCAACTAGCCCACGAAGTGTTGACCCAAATCGGAATCGATGATCTCGCCGAACGGTGGCCGGCCTCGCTCTCTGGTGGTCAAGCGCAACGTGTCGCGCTGGCACGTGCCTTGGCAACTAAACCTGATGTGCTGCTGCTCGATGAACCACTTGCGGCCCTCGACATTCAAACCCGATCCAACATCCGCATTGAACTGGCTCAGCAGCTATCAACCTTTGCTGGATGCACTGTCTTAGTAACCCATGACCCACTTGATGCAATGCTGCTGGCCGATCGAGTCATAGTGTTGGAAAGCGGAACAATCGTGCAAGATGCCACTCCGGCTGAGATAGCCCGGCGCCCTGCTACCCCTTATGCGGCCGCACTGATCGGGGTCACCTTGCTGCGCGGCAATACCCGGCGCGGTGAGTTAACCCTTGACGATGGAGGTGTCTTGCACACGGCCGATATTGATGCATCTGGTCCGGTGCTTGCGGTAATTCGCCCCGAGTCGGTTTCGGTACACCGCGTGCAACCCGAGGGTAGCCCGCGCAATGTCTGGCCGGGCACGGTCCTGGCTCTGGAAGCCTCACATGATCGGGTGCGGGTGCAAATTGCTGGCCCCCCGGATGTTGTCGCCGCCGTCACACCAGGCGCCGTCGCCGAACTTGGTCTGGCACCCGG
>CAMDKJ010000141.1 GCA_945900705.1 Bifidobacterium breve
GGGCACCTTGCCGATGGCAACATGCATGTTGAGATTGTTGGCCCGAAGGCCGATGACCTACGAGCAGATCTTGCGGTTCTCGAATGCGTTGCGCGCTACGGGGGTTCAATTTCCGCTGAACATGGTGTCGGCCGCGCTAAGGCGGCGGATCTTCACCTTTGCCGATCGGCTGCTGAAATCGCGGCGATGCGGGCGATAAAGGGGGCATTAGACCCGCAGGGGCTGATGAACCCCGGAGTGCTGTTTATCTAGATGCCGAGCAGGGCCCTTAGCTGCGCAGCATCATCAGCAATGGCAACCGCTCCGGCTTCGGTCAACTCCGCGCGCGACCCATAACCCCAGAGCACCCCGATGGTTGGAATGTCGAACGCTTTGGCCCCGAGCACATCATGGCTGCGGTCACCGACCATATGGATGTCGGTGGCGGCTGGATCGTCAATACCTAGCTCTTCAAGGGTGTGGGCAATGACATCAGCCTTATGTTGGCGGGCACCATGCATTTCGGCGCCACCGATAAAGGTGAAATAGCCATCAAGCCCAAAGTGGGTCAGGATCCGGGTTGCTGATTCGGTGGGCTTCGAAGTCGCGGTAGCGATAGTCGCGCCTTGTGCTTGGAGGTCGGCGAGGATTTCTGGCAGCCCCGGGTAGACGGCGTTTTCATACTCACCAACGTCGTGGTATCGCTCGCGATATTTGGCGATCATCCGCGTGCTCTCCGCTGGGGTTACCCCAAAATGATTGATGAAGGTGTCAACAAGTGGCGGGCCAAGAAAGCTGCGCATGGCATCGTCATCGGGGCCTTCCAAACCCAAATCTGCGAGGGCGTAGCGAATGCAGGCGATAATGCCGGGCGCTGAGTCGGTAATGGTGCCGTCAAGGTCAAAGAGCACTACGCGCGAGTTGGTCACCGCGGCATCATGTCATGATCGAACATTGAGCCCACGTATGGGAACCTTGGCTGGTGTCAATCATGGTGGTGGCCCATCGCGGCTCGAATAAGGATGAACCGGAGCACAGTTTGGCCGCCTATTTGTTGGCCGTGGAGGAAGGTGCTGACGGGGTTGAGTGTGATGTTCGACTTAGCGCGGATGGCACCTTGGTATGTGTTCACGACCGCAGGGTGAGCCGCACGAGTGATGGCCGCGGAGTGGTTTCGGCGCTGACCCTGCCCGAACTTGAGCTCCACGATTTCAGTGGCGGGCCGTCAGTTTGGCGTGATTTTGAAGACCCGCGGCCCGATGAAACAAGAAGTCAGATTTTGACGTTACGCACCATGTTGGCGACACTGCTTGACGCCTCACCAACTATCACCTTCTCAATCGAGACCAAGCACCCAACGCGTTACGGTGCTTACGTGGAGTCGTCCCTCGTCGAACTTCTTGAGTACTTCGGCCTACTGCGACCAGCGAAGGATGGATCTTCACGGGTTCGCATGATGTCATTTAGTTCTTGGGCGTTACGGCGCATGCATCAGATGGCGCCGGGTACTCCGACCGTGTTGCTGATGGATCGCCTGTTCCTGTGGCGGAAAAACGGTTGGCTGCCCCGTGAGGTTGACATCGCGGGCATCTCGATTGAGGCGCTGCGCAAACACCCGGAGTATGTGGCGGTTGCGCACGGTAAAGGCCATCAGGTACATGTCTGGACAGTTGATCAACCGGCTGATGTCGCGCTTTGCGTTGAGACCGGAGTCGATGCAATTATCAGTAATAAGCCTGCCATGGTGCGCGAGGTTTTGGGCATTGCGTAGATTTGCGCCATGGGTAAACAATCGAAAATGGCCAAGCAGGTAAAGCAGGCAGCAGCCGATGTTGTGGCGGGAAAGAATGTCGATGCAGCGGATGTGCCAGTTGTTGGGCTGCGGGAGCCCTGCCCGTGCGGTTCGGGCCGCCGCTACAAGGCTTGCCACGGTAAATCAGCAGGCTCAGTTAGCACCCAGCGGGCCTTCGAAGGGTTCGCCTCCGAGTGCGACCTCATCGCCATGCGCGAACTCGTGCCGGCGGCTACCGCTCCTTTGACCTTGAACGATGGTTCTGGTCGCGTCGTAACAATTGCCTCGGTTTTGCCGATGGCCTGGCCCGCTCTGGTACGCGCCGATGGCACGATCATGTTGGGCTTGCAGGTGAACACCGACAACGGTGATGTCAGCCGCGATCTTGGCTCGGCATTGGCCCGCGCTTTGGAGACCGAACCCGGTAATCCGGTGCCACCAACTCGCGACATGGCGGGTGCACCCAGGCTGCAGGATTTAGTGGATGTTTCGGTGCCGCTGGCCATCAGCGTGCACGAAGGTTTTGACTTCTGGATCGATGGTGATGAAATGACAACGGAGATGAAAGAATCGTTGGAGCGGGCAAATTCATACGCCCACCCAACGACGCGACTTAAATCTGTGGAGGCGGCCTACTGGACCGAAATGGGGCCCAAGGAGCACCTTCGGTGGGTAATGCCGCAGGAGGAAGAACCGCTACTGAATGCACTTTCACGCTTGCACGCGCGCGAAGAGACTTCCCTCGGTGAGAACACCCGCTTGGTCGGCATGTTCCGAGCGCAGGGCCTGATGGCTCCGGTTTGGGATTTACCGCTGGGATTTGGCCCAGAGGCGTGTGAAGTGCCGGCGGCTAAGTTCGCTGAGCGTCTTGCCGCTGCACTGAAAGAGAGCGCTCCGCTTACGGATTCGGAGCGTCGGGCGCGGGCGGGTCTGACAACACGTCAGGTGACTTTGCGTTAGCCGCTTTATTCTGCGCTAGTACATCGGTGGCTAACGTAGGCCACATGACTGGTGTGGGAGTATCGCGCGGCCCGGTCCAAGGGGCTGGGGTGGCGTCTAGTCTGCGCAGCAATGCGTAGATCGGATACTCATAGATTGCTCGAGTCCGGCGAAACAACTCCCACGCTTCATCGATTTCAACCTCGATAGGGAAGTCAGATCTGCGCAGGATGTCAACGGCGTAATCAAACTCCACGCGAGTAAGAGTCGATAGCATTTTTTCTGCACTTATGAAACTCCTGTAGCCAGTCTCAGCTAGCGCATTTGAAGTATCGGCCGCTGCGGCCTCGTGAACCGCGGCTATCTCGGCGTCGCGCGCCGGCACCTTAAGTTGTTCTGCACTGACATCATTCGGGCTCGCGACTTTGCGCGCCCAAAGACTTCGAAACGGTAAATAATATAGTTTCGATCTCTTCGCTCCGAAGAATATGTATAGCGTCTGAATCGCCTCAGAACCATGCAGCAAGGTGACGTATGCGGGAGTGCGTGGCAAACTTTTGTTGAGTGCAATCATCAAAGCGCTGGCATCCATGGCGGTTAGCAGTGAAACCAGGAAGTGTCTGGTGCCGCGACCAGATCGGACATACATCAACATCGGGTACGTGCTGTGAGTCATGCGAAGTTTAGCCGCCCATGGTGCCCATTTACCTAAATGCATCGGCAGATCCGAAATTGATTTGGCGAGGCAAATCCGTGAAAGTAGTTCAGGACCCCAGGCGGGCTCACCCGCGTCGGTTCCCATAAGCGTCACCGGGACTTCACGGTCGATGAAGGTCTGGTAGAGGGAGGGCAGGTATCCGATCATTAATGCGATCACTACCGGGCCCGTTATGGCGGCAAAGAAATCAAGCAGTGTCGCATTGCTACTGCTATGGTCATAGGCAAAGCCCAATGTCAGCAGACTTGATCCGGATTCGATGATTGAATCCCCGAGTGGTTGCCCGCTGAGTCCGTATATCAAGAATCCGTAGGCAAAGATGTAGCACATCAGCCAGGTGATTAGTCGCGCGATGATGATCAAGGGGCCGGCCCAGGCAAGTGCGGAGTCACGCCTCATATAGGTACGGCTAACTTTGGCAGCCAACCGGCTAGCGCCGACAACGGCGTCGATAACCAAATCTGTGATGAGCGAGCGCAAATTGCGCGGCACCACCACGGTGCGAAGCAAGCTCAGCGAGGTCATGCTGAACAGCAAGAGCCCGAACGCAAACCCCGCCCCGCGCGAGGTCAGCTCGGCTGTGAGGTTCATGACTCACAACCCTACAAGATCTTCGGGCGCCTGCGACTAGGCTTTCAGGCGTGGACTCCGGTGTTCTTAGCGTGATTGCGCTGGCTGGCGTCCTGATTGGGATGACGGGGCTAGTAGTCGCAATAATCGCCTTGGCCCGACTTTCCCACCTTCGCCGTTCCCTCGTACTCCTCGAAGCAGCAGATGGTCGGGAGTCTTTTTTGGGTGTAGTAGCTCGATCGGTCGCCGAATTCCAGGAGTTGCGCCATGACGTAGCCGACCTTGACCGGGTGTTGACCAAAACCCGCCTAGAGGTGGCCGAGTCCCTGAGGCATGTTTCGGTCATCCGCTATGACGCTCTCGGTGACCTAGGTGGCCGCTACTCATTCTCGGCAGCGCTCCTAGACGATGCTGGCGATGGTTTGGTGTTGACCTCAATTCATGGGCGGGCCGAGACTCGCACCTATTTAAAGGGAATCACCGCGGGAAAGCCGGATATTGAATTGTCTCCTGAGGAAATGAAAGCCGTCGAACTTGCGCGCGGGCCGACCGAAAGAAAGGGTAGTTAACCTTGCGTTATTTTGTCACCGGCGCGGCCGGGTTCATCGGCTCACACTTTGTGCGCCAGTTGCTCGCGGGCGAGTACGGCCCCGACGTCACCTCGGTCACGGTGTACGACAAACTCACATATGCAGGCAACCTAGAAAATCTAGCAACTGTTGCCGATGACCCGCGCTACAAATTCGTGAAGGGCGATATCTGCGATGGCGATCTGTTAGATCAGGTCCTCCCCGGTCACGACATTGTGGTGAACTTTGCGGCCGAAACCCACGTTGATCGCTCGATTCACGGCCCGCAA
>CAMDKJ010000142.1 GCA_945900705.1 Bifidobacterium breve
TTGTCGAGGTTCTCCGCACACACGTCTGTGAGTAAGGCGCCAAGGCCAACGGTGTCGACAATTACCTGCGCACCAGATGCAATTGCCTGGCGGATGATCTGTGAAGCCTCATCTGAGTAAGGGACTTCGAAAATACCATTTACCTTGACACCTGGAACCGTTCCCATGGTATCCATTGCCACCGCGTTGATAACGTTGTAACCACCATCATTTTCTGGCCCGGTGTAGGTCCAAGTTACGTTCAACGGGACCACTGGGGCTTCGGTCGCCGCAGGTGCTGGCGCTGCTTCCGAGGCCGCAGGTGCTGGCGCTGCTTCCGAGGCCGCAGGTGCTGGTGCTGCGCTTTCAGTGGCGGCGGGGGTGGAGCTACTACATGCCGCAACGAAACTGACGATGCCAACAAGTAGCACCGCCGGTATGACTTTCCGATTCTTCATATGGTTTCCTGTCATCTCTGGGGCCGATTTTTCGCCGCATGTGCCGAAATCAACTACTTGCCTTTAACCCCAGAATCTGGGGTCCCAAACCAACTTCGGCGCATTTGCGCCGCCGAGGAAAACTTCTTTCTTAACATTTTTCAGCCTAGCGAGGCCTTTTCAGGATGTCAAGAGAGTGACGTCACTTTTTTAATCTTAACCAAAACGTTACACCTCAGCCCCTTCGGGCCGAATATCTCAGCTCCGAATATCTCAGCTCCGATAGAACGGCAGGCCGAGCGCGGCCGGCCAACTAACCGCCCCCCGCCGTTTTTGGCTCCAAGCCCGCAGCATCATCACTGCGACCGTCCCCACATAAGGCAAGACGGTGAAAGCCTCACTCGGTATCCCCCAGCCCATTACCTGACCGACGTCACCGAGCACGCTCAGTGCCCCAAAGAAGTACGCCCCGATCAAAATCCAAAGTGGCTGCCAGCCCGCGAAGAAGACGATTGCAAATGCGATCCAACCCTGCCCCGCGGTGACATTGCCCGCCCAACTGTCGACGATACCTAAAGTGATGTAGGCCCCACCGACACCGGCGAAAACTCCACCGACGCCAACATAGAAAAGTCGCCACCCAACAACTGCGATACCCGCAGTATCGGCGGCATTAGGGTTCTCGCCAATCGCCCGCATATTCAAGCCATGGCGGGTACGAAACAACAAGAAAGCGACCAAAAACGGCAGAACGGCCGCGATGTAAGTCACCCAAGTCTGCTGGAAGAGCGCGGTGCCAATGAATGGCAGGGACGAAAGACCCGGGATGTCAGCATTTGGAATCTTGGCGACAGCTTCAACGGCGACGTAACTAGATCCGATAGTTTGCGTGGTGCCGAGGGCCACCAAAATAAGGGCCACACCGACCACGATCATGTCGGTGCGCAGAAGCACGGTGATGAAACCAAAGACCAGGGCAAAGACACACCCGGCAACCCCACCCGCGACCAAGCCGAGGACCCAAGAGCCGGTTGTCTGCCCGGTAATGAATCCGGTCAAAGCTCCAACCAGCATTACGCCCTCTAACGCGATGTTGTAAACGCCGACTTTCTCAACCAGGAGCTCACCGGTAGCGGCGAGCAGAATCGCGGTACTAATCCCAATCGCCGTGGCAATTGTTAATGCGAGGAATTGATAGTCCATGGCGCCTCCTTAGTGGTCGACTCGGGCGGCACCCGTGAACTCTTAGTTCGCACCAGGCGAAGGCGAGCATAAGCTTCGCCGAATGAACCGAAAATGAGCGTGATTCCGATGATCGCGAAAACGAGGTCGGAGTCGACTCCGACAATCCCTAGTGAGCCACCGCCGGCTAGCAGTAGTGAGTAGATTAATGCGAGCGCTAGGACCGCCAATTCATTTGAACCAGCCAGAACGGCTATCACCAGACCATTGAACCCGGTGTTATTAGTTAAGCCAGTGGAGAGCTGGCCCGATGTGCCCATCATGTAGATGGTGCCGCCGAACCCAGCTAGCAGGCCGCCCAGCAGCATCGAGGTAACCAGCAGGCGGCGCACGTTCATCCCCGCATAACGGCCGGCCCGATGGTTATCGCCAATCATGGTGATCTCATAACCCCAGCGAGTGAATCTAAAGGCCGCCCAAAAAACGAATGGCAGTGCGATCGCGATCAATATGCCCCAGCTGACAACGACTCCCTGGATATCGAGTTTGCCGAGTTCACCCTGTGCGGGCAGGGGCTCAGCCCTTACGCCACCTGCCGAACTTTTCGGGTACCAAGGGCCGGTGCACCAATAAGCCACCCAAGCTACGGCAACGAAGTTGAGTAAGAAGGTGGTGATTACTTCGCTCACACCCAGGACGATGCGGGCAAAAGTCGGAATGATGATCCACAGCGCACCACCAATCATGCCCGCCAACATCATGCAAGGGATCATTAAGAACCCCGGCGCCTGCGGCATCGCGAACGCAACCGCGGTTGCCGTCCACGCGCCCATCAGCATCTGACCGTCAATTCCAACGTTCCACAATCCCAGGCGATAAGGGATTGAGGCAGCCAGCCCCGCCAAAATCAATGGCATGGCGATTGTTAAGACATTTGACATTCCCAGGGTTGAACCGAAAGTGCCCAACCAAATAGCGGAGTAAAACTCAGCTGGTGGCGTACTGGTGAATAGCGGGGCTACAGCAAGTGAGACCGCTAACCCAAGTAGAACCGCAGAAATTCGATATAGGCCAATGCGCTCCGGGTCTGGCCGAGGTTCGATACGCCACGGCCAAAGACTGCGTCTAGAGGCCCCCGGTAATACAACCCCAGGTTCGACCGAACTTCTCAGCATGAGCATCCACCTTTAGCTCGCAAAATCACACTAGGAAAGTCCATTAGCGGATCCGCCTCCCATGAGCCTGCCGATTTCATCGCGATCCGCGTCGCCAACGGCGAAATTGCCAGCGATTTGGCCTTCGTAGATAACCGCAATTCGGTCAGAGATCGCGAACACCTCATCTAGGTCCGCAGAGATGAGTAAAACCGCCAACCCCTCGTCCCGGGCTTGAATCAGGCGATCGCGCACAGCGCGCGCGGCCTTTACGTCCAAGCCCTGGGTGGGGTTAACTGCGACGACCGCCTTCCGTTCGCCCTCCAGCTCTCGGCCGGCCAGGAGTTTTTGTGCGTTTCCACCGGATAAGTGCTGCACCAGTGTCGCTACGTCAGCCGTTGAGAGGTTTACCTTCTTAGCTAACTCAAGTGCGAATTTCTTTGCTTTCTTGGTCTGGATGAGGACACCGCGCGAGATAGTGCCCTGTTTGTAGATGCGAAGAATTGAATTTAGCCAAATTGACTGGGCTGTCACTAACCCGGTGCCCCTTCTGTCCTCCGGTATGTACCCGAGGCCAGCTCTGAGTGCAGCCTGAACTCCGTGCACCTCATCGCCATTGATGACGACAGTGCCACTATCTGCCTGTCGAATGCCCGCCACAATCTGCTCTAATTCTTGCTGGCCGTTGCCCGCAACTCCAACTAAGCCGACGATCTCATGATCATGTACCTCCAAGGTGACGCCCTTTAGTGCGCTGGCACCGCGTTCATCGCGTGCTCGAAGATCCTGGATGGTCATTATCTCCGTCCCGAGACTTACCGCCGAACGCTCTGACCTTCTTTCATCAGCTTGGGTAACGTCTTCGAACATGAGTCTGGCGAGCGAGTCCAAATCGCATTCACTGCGATCACGCGAGGCAACCAAAAGACCTCCACGCATGACCGACACGCGATCGGCCACCGCAAGAACTTCATTGAGTTTGTGTGAAATGAACACAACTGTTGCACCAGCTGAAGCCATTGCGCGCAGATTCAAACACAATTGATCGCTTTCGTCGGGGGTGAGCACGGCAGTTGGCTCATCTAGAATCAATACCTGAGCCCCGCGTGACAATGTCCGAAGGATCTCCACCCTTTGTTTCTCACCTACCGAAAGTGAGCCAACGACTTTCGAAGGGTCAACACCTAGTCCATAGGTTGCCCCAATTTCTGCAGCACGCTCATTAAGTGCCTTGGTCGAAGTGAGTGTTCCTACATCCTTGGCGCCAAGGGCTAAATTCTGCGCCACCGTGAATTGCTCCACCAACCGGAAATGCTGGTGAACCATCCCGACACCGGCTTCAATAGCATCACGGGGCGAGCCAAAATGCACAGCCCGCCCACCGATCGCGATCTCCCCCAAATCGGGCGTTAAAAAGCCTGCTGCGACGTTCATCAAGGTGGATTTACCCGCGCCGTTTTCGCCAAGGAGCGCATGTACCTGGCCTGGCTCGAAACAGATTTCGAAACCGCTAACCGCCGTGAGATCACCAAATTTCTTGACGATGCCGCTGAGTTCAAGTGCTAGTCCGGCGCGGTCTGTCATGACAGTCATGATTGGCTCAACACCCCTTTTGGAAAGATAGTCGCATCGCGCTATTTGTTCTTCTGAGCAGGAACACTAGACACGCTACTTAAGATTCCCTTTGCACATGGTGAAAATGGCGGGTTCGATCGATATCGGAAGCTGAGGTGCGTGCCGGTGGCAGTGAGCCGCATTGAAATCCCTCCAACCTGCTCCACCCGAAATCCATTTTGAATCCGACCAGCATCTTGCAACCCTTGGCGGTTGCTCCGTGAAGCCGGATTGTAGTAAAGTGACGTCGCTCTCGTCAATAGCAGGAAATAGTCGTGAAAAGGGGGTATCAATGCAGAATTTGGGCGACCCCGAGATGAATTTCCAGGGCATCGGCAACAACAAAGTCGCATTTGTTTCCCGCGGTGCGGGCCTGAGCTTGGTGCTGATCCACGGATTGGGCCAA
>CAMDKJ010000143.1 GCA_945900705.1 Bifidobacterium breve
CGCCGGAACGCGCACGGCAATACCCAGATCCGCCAGTAGCTCGTCGTAGCGCGCCGCTGTGCTGGAGGAGATGCCCGCTGCCTGATACAGGGTCACATCAGCGGCTAACCCGGCCGTGTTTAATGCCATCGCCTCAAAGTAGGCACCCATCTTCACCGGATCAGTTCCACCGATGAGTTCGGACACATCCTTGGTAACGAGTTGCTCAAGGTAGCTCCGCAGCCAAGCCCGCCGAACGCGCTCACTCGTCGCATCCACCACCTCGGGGAACCACCCGCGCATGGCGAGAGTGGCGTAATCGATGATGTTCAGCTGCCCGTTCGATTGGGTGGATGCAATATCCATGGTGGCCAGCCGGTCAAGGAATCCAGGGCGGATGAGGTCGCCACCATTGACCTCGCGTTGAGTGAGGACACTCATCGCGAGGCGAACGATTCGACCGGTGCCCGACCAAGATTCACCCCGCAGGTCCGCTCGGACACTGCCAGTCAGGATGAAGCGCCCCGGTCGAGGATCAACATCGATTGCGCGCTTGACCGCTCCCAGAACACCCGGGACGGCCTGCCACTCGTCCAGCAGGAGCGGCTCTGCCCTACCTAGCAGCGCTGCGTCAGGGTCAGCGACAAACGCGGCGGCGGCACCCGCACGATCCAACTGAACAGCCTCAGCGGCCAGGCGACGCGCACTGGTGGTTTTGCCTGCAGCCCGAGGACCGGTAATGAGGACCGCCGGGACCCCAGCGAGGAGTTCGCCCAGCGGCTCATCGGCGAGTCTCGGCCGGTATCGATCTCTTAGTGCCTCGTCTGTCACGCCCCTAGACTAGCAAGAAATGACAGGCTTGACTAGCAAGAAATGACAGGCTTGACTAGCAAGAAATGACAGGCCGCCTGATCGGTCTAAATCGGGGCGCAAAACCGCTTGAGGGCGGTTGCGATTGCCTCAGCCGATGCGTCCTGCATTTTGACATCGCTCAGCCTGCCCGCATCCATCGGGTTTGATAGGTATCCGAGCTCGACGCGAACGGCAGGAACCCGAGTAAGTCGAAGTAGATCCCAAGTGCGCGGATGGGTCCGGCAATCAACGGCCCCTGTGCGCGCACAGAGTTCGCTTTGAATAAGTTCAGCCAACGCTCGACCATTTGCGGAGTGCGCGCCGGCATCTGGTGCACCAAAGTAGAAAGTGGCTGCGCCGCAGGCTCTGTTACTTGCAAGGTGTGTGGCGTGAATTGAAACCACCAGATCAGCACCGGTGCGATTGGCGAAATCCGCGCGTTCAGCCTCACCTAAAGCACTACTTGGTTGCGCGATATGGGTGAGTAAAACTTGGGTTCCAAGCGCAGCTAGTCGACCCTCAACTCGTACCGCAACCGCTTGGCAGAGTTCAGCGCCAAGGTCGCTGCCAGGATCAAGTAGCACGACTTTGTCAGCAATCCCGGTCTGCAATGAAGTTAGACTCACATGGTCGCGTAGCCGCGCAGCATTGCCGCCACTGATGGTTCGCATGAGCCGGTCGAAAGCCTTAAATGACTCAGGGCCACAAATACCGTCAGCATCAACGCCGACACCTCGTTGAAATTCACGTAAGGCGGTATCGGTGTTCTTGCCGAAGTAGCCGTCAGCTCGACCACTATCAAAACCAAGATCATTTAGGCGGCGCTGCAATTCAGCAACGTCATCGCCGGTGACCAAATGCCCAGGTACATAACGCAATACTCGATCACCAAGTTGCCAGCGTGCTTCATCAAGTTGATGAAATGTCTGTGGGCCGACTATCCCGTCAACGGTTAAACCGCGTTCTTGTTGAAAGGTACGAACAGCGCGGTCTAGTGCCTCATCGAAGTATTCGGCTGCGCCGGTACTCAAACGTTCAGCAGTTGCCGTCGCTGAATCTGGAAGTAGACCCAGATGCGCAAGCCGTGCGCGCACTTCCGCGACGGCCGCCCCGGTATCACCGTGGCGGATAACCACTACAGATACGGCGCCAGTTCAGCAAGTAGCGCCGCCTTGGGCTTGGCACCGATGATTGACTTAACAACCTCACCACCCAGATAAACATTTAGGGTTGGAATGGAAGTAATGCCATAAGAGGCGGAGATTTGCGGGTTCTCGTCGACATTTAACTTTGCAATCACAATATTGTCGTTCTCGCTGGCGATCTCCTCGAGTATCGGGGCAACCATGCGGCACGGCCCGCACCACTCGGCCCAGAAGTCGACGATGACCGGCTTCTCACTTTGCAGCACATCAGCGGTGAAACTTTCGTCCGAGACCTTGATGGTCGCGCCCATTTTGTTCTCCCTTGTTATCTAGGTGAATCCTACTCGGCGGCTGCTAGATAACGCTCAGCGTCGAGCGCTGCTGCGCATCCAGTGCCAGCCGCCGTGATGGCTTGCCGGTAGATGTGGTCAACGAGGTCGCCGCAGGCGAAAACCCCGGGAGCAGAAGTGCGGGTTGATGGTGCGTCGACCGTTACGTACCCGGCATCGTCTAAAGCCACCTGCCCGGGAAGGAGTTCTGAGCGTGGATCGTGACCGATAGCGATGAAAAGCCCGGTCACGGCAAGCTCACGGGCCTCGCCGGTGACAGTGTCGCTCAGCACCAACCCTGAAACCTTCGCATCACCTAATACATCTTCAACTGCACTGTTCCAGGCAAAACGCATCTTCGGGTTAGCCAGTGCCCGCTCTTGCATGATCTTGCTGGCACGTAATCCGTCGCGGCGGTGGATAAGAGTCACGGTGTTAGCAAATCTGGTCAAGAAGGTGGCCTCCTCAAGAGCAGAATCACCACCGCCGACGACAGCGATGTCTTGATCCCGGAAGAAGAAACCATCACAGGTGGCGCACCACGAAACCCCGTGTCCGGAAAGCCGCTTCTCATTCGGTAAACCGAGCTCACGGTAACCAGAACCCATGGCCAAGATGACTGACTTTGCGGTGTGGGTGCGACCGGTGCCATCGATCACCGACTTGGTGTCACCGGTTAGGTCAACAGCGGTGATGTCATCGGTGACTATCTCCGCGCCGAAACGTTCGGCCTGTGCTCTCATATTTTCCATCAGGGCTGGGCCCATAATGCCCTCGGAAAAACCGGGAAAGTTTTCAACCTCGGTCGTGTTCATTAGTGCCCCACCCGCGGTAACAGCACCTTCGAATACCAAAGGTTTCATTTGCGCCCGAGCGGCATAAACCGCTGCCGTGTAACCGGCAGGCCCCGAGCCGATGATGATGACTTCACGGTGCTCACTCACAGTCAAACCTTTCACGAAACGCAGATTCCCGAAAATGGCTACCCTCAACGATAACGATCTTAGGGTGCTGCTTGTTCCGCCAAATCCACCGCGATGGGCAACATGATGAATGGCCCGCCTTGGCCACAATCCAGACCGACCAGCCAAGCCTTAATCGTCTTATTCGGGGTTAGGTCAAGGATCAAGCCGACCTCTTGCTGCTCGAACTTGGCCCGATCAATTACCACCGTGCCGAGGTCATCCGGGGGGATCAAGGACGCGATGCAGGCTCTTATGGTCTCAACACTTGCGGTGAACCCGGTATTACCTTCCACCAAATTCTCGGGGGTCTCTTGGACGATGCTGTCCATCGCGCGGGCATCGGCCACCCCGATTAGATCAAAAAAGTCACCTATTTGATCCTGCATGGTGGAGCGCGAGTAGGTGATGCCACTAGCTACTACATGCCGGGCCGGCATGGTTTGACCTGAAACCCCGGCCATCGTGTTGGGTTCTCCAGATTCAAGTTGGGTGGCTTCAGTTTGGATGGCACCGGCCTGGTCCGAGGTCATGCCCTTTGTCGCAGCCTCTGCCACTACTACCTCAGGGCTGGGAGTGCGGACAGCCTGTACAACCACCCCGAGGGCGAGTAAGGCCACCGAGGCCGCCACCAGGCCACTAACCCAGCGGGTACGCAGGCGCGGTGACAGCGCAGTGACGGTGGCCAACGGCCCAGCCACCATCAAGGGTGGCTCAGTGGCGATCGCAGCCGCCAGCCTCTCCCAGACGTCCTCAGGCATACGTTGATCAGGCATAAGTTGATCTGGCAGCCCTGACTCGGAACCATCTGAGTTCGGGCCCAAGAAAGCCAACTCAGTAAGCGGCGCATCGAATGGGTCAATGGGCCCTTGGGCGTCGTCAGACATGTGATGCACCCCCCTCCGAGGTGTTAATTCCCGCTGATGGTGTCTCCGGTGCAGGTTTTGCTGGCGAGCCCATCTTCGGTATGACGGTGTCAGGCTCCTTGCGGTTCCGCAAGAAGGCCAGCTCTTCGGCTAGGCGGGCTCGCCCGCGTGAGCATCTACTCTTGACGGTACCCGTGGGGCAACCCAGAAGTTCGGCAGTCTCTTGAACCGAGCGGCCCTCAACGTCGACCAAGACAATTGCAGCACGTTGATCCGGGGGCAAATTGGCTAGGGCGGCAGCTATCACCAATTGGGTGTCGCGCCGACTCATTTGATCACCGGGGTCGGCCAGGGTTTGACCCAGATCATCGGGAAGCGGCACAGCGGGGCGGCTCGTGCGCCGGCGTAATCGGTCCAAGCAGGCGTTAACCACAATCCGGTGCAACCAGGTGGTGACCGCGGCCTCACCGCGGAATTGATCGGCCCGCCTAAACGCCGATAAGAAAGCATCCTGCAAGGCGTCAGCGGCTTCCTCTGGATCACTTGTCGTTCTTAAGGCAACCGACCAAAGCCGATCGCGATGCCGGTAGACGAGTTCACCGAAGGCATTGTTATCACC
>CAMDKJ010000144.1 GCA_945900705.1 Bifidobacterium breve
AGTGCGATGGCTTCGAAGTGGTTCATATTCATTTTCCAGTTGCCAGCCATCATTGGCTTGCGGTCTGCCACGATCATTGCCCTTCGTCGAGAACGGTGATCCCAGGCAAGATTTTGCCCTCGAGAAACTCCAAACTGGCACCACCACCGGTGCTGATGTGGCTAAATACTGACTCATCAAGACCAAGCATACGAATTGCCGCGGCCGAGTCGCCGCCACCTACAACACTCATGCCCGGTGAGGCAGCGATGGCCTCGGCCACCGCTTTGGTACCGGCCGCGAACGGAGCCAGTTCAAATACCCCCATCGGTCCGTTCCAGACAACCGTGCCGGCATCGGCGATCTTCTCGGCGAACAGCGCCGCCGACTTTGGCCCGATATCCAGGCCCCGCCAGCCACTTGGTATCAACTCACTGGGTACGCATTCGACTTTTGCATCAGCACTGAAAGTATCCGCTATCACCACATCAATCGGTAGCAGTAACTCAACTCCTGAAACTTTAGCCTGCGCGATAAAGCCTTTGACCCTTTCGACCTGATCCGCCTCCAGCAGTGAATCCCCGACCTCATAGCCCAAAGCCGCCAAGAACGTGAAGGCCATTCCGCCGCCAATAAGTATTCGATCAACGCGAGAAATCAAGTTGCCGATAACGGCGAGCTTGTCACTGACTTTTGAGCCGCCTAGAACTACTACGTATGGTCGAACCGGGCTAGCCAACAAGGTCCGGAAAACTTGCGTTTCAGATACCACCAAACGCCCCCCGGCACAGGGCATTATTCGCGCAATATCGGTAACCGACGCCTGTTCACGATGCACCACCCCAAAGCCATCTGAAACATAAATTTCACCAAGTGCGGCTAGCTCTCCGGCAAGTTGCTGCCGTTCAGCAACGTCGTGGCTTCTTTCACGAGCATCAAACCGAATGTTCTCCAAAAGCACCACGGCACCAGGGTTCATTGCCGAGATGAGGGATTGTGTGTTGGGGCCGGTGATATCGGTACCAAGTGGCACCTCGCAGCCAAGTAGTTCACCTAGCCGGGTCGCCACCGGTGCCAGGCTTAGTTCGGAATGCGACGCCCCTTTTGGGCGCCCAAGATGCGCTATCACTACGACCTTGGCACCGGCCACTCGAAGCTCGCCAATTGTTAGCAAACTGGCACGAATTCGGCCGTCATCGGTGATCACCCGCTCGCCAGTTTCTCCCGTAGCGAGCGGAACATTTAGATCTGACCGGACAAGAACCACTTTCCCGGCGACGTCTAAGTCGTCGAGGGTGCGCATACCTACCCGCCTAAAGGGAGGAGCCGACGAACGCGGTGAGGTCAACCAAGCGATTGCTGTAGCCCCACTCATTGTCGTACCAGCCGACAACCTTGGCCAAGTTGCCATTGACATATGTCAAACCGGAATCGAAGATACAAGAGGCCGGATCCGTAACAATGTCACTCGACACTATTGGGTCCTCGGTGTAGACCAAGATTCCTTTGAGTGGTCCAGCTGCTGCTGCTTGAATAGCAGCGTGTATTTCCTCCTTCGTGGCCGCAGTCTTCAATTCAACGGTCAAGTCGGTCGCTGAGCCAGTTGGTACCGGCACTCGCATTGCATAACCGTCGAGCCGGCCCTTCAACTGTGGCAGCACCAAACTGATGGCCTTGGCCGCCCCGGTACTCGTTGGGATCATGTTGATCGCTGCCGCACGCGCGCGACGCAGATCACTGTGTGGGTAGTCGAGAATGCTTTGGTCGTTGGTGTAGGCGTGAATGGTTGTCATCAAGCCGCGCTCAATTCCGAATGAGTCATCAAGAACCTTGGCCATTGGAGCTAGGCAATTGGTTGTGCACGAGGCGTTGGAAATGATGTTATCGGTAGCCGGGTTGTATTTGTCTTCGTTAACGCCCATCACAATCGTGATGTCCTCGCCCTTGGCCGGAGCGCTGATGATTACCTTCTTAGCCCCGGCGGCAAGGTGCTTACCTGCTGCTGCTGCGTCAGTGAAGAACCCGGTTGACTCAATGACGATATCCGCTCCAACTTTGCCCCAGGGCAATGCGGCAGGGTCGCGCTCAGCGAAGACCGGGATGGTTATGCCATCGACGATGATGGCACCGTCAACCGCTTGAACTTCGACGCCGATTCGCCCCAAGATGCTGTCGTACTTCAATAGGTGGGCAAGGGTCTTGGTGTCGGTCAGGTCATTGATTCCGACTATTTGAATATCGGCTCCGCTAGCGCGAAGTGCGCGATAAAAGTTTCGGCCGATGCGCCCGAACCCGTTTATGCCAACCTTGATGGTCACTAGAACTCCTCAGTCGATTAACTTTGGGACAGAACCCTTAATGTAAGCGAAGCGAATGCTACCGGCCTTTAAGTGTCTTCATCATCTGGACCGAGTGCCGATTCGGTGTCCGGAATCCCTAGATCACTCGCCCGTTTATCGGCTAGCGCCAAGAGCCGGCGAATGCGACCAGCGATGGCGTCCTTGGTCATCGGCGGGTTGGCCAAGGCTCCTAGCTCTTCCAAGCTGGCCTGCTGGTGTTCAAGGCGTAAACGCCCGGCGACGGCCAAGTGATCAGGGACCTCATTACCGAGAATTTCCAAAGCCCGCTGCACTCGGGCCCCGGCTGCCACCGCGGCACGGGCCGAGCGGCGGAGGTTGGCATCATCAAAATTAGCCAGCCTGTTTGCGGTGGCCCGCACCTCACGGCGCATGCGCCGTTCTTCCCAGGCCATCATTGATTCATGAGCACCAAGGCGGGTAAGCATCGCCCCGATTGCATCGCCATCGCGGATCACCACGCGGTCAACCCCGCGCACCTCGCGCGATTTGGCCGGTATCCCAAGCCTTCTGGCCGCACCCACCAATGCCAATGCCGCCTCCGGGCCCGGGCAGGTAATTTCAAGTGACGAAGACCGGCCCGGTTCGGTTAAAGAACCGTGCGCCAAGAATGCCCCTCGCCAAGCAGCCTCGCACTCGCCTACCCCACCGGACACGATGACCGGCGGTAGTCCACGTACCGGGCGACCGCTGGCATCAACGATGCCCGTTTGCCGCGCAAGTGCCTCGCCGCCTTCAACCACCCGAACTAAATAGCGTGAGGTTTTGCGCAAACCACTTGGTTGCACGACGACGATTTCACTCTCGTGGCCGTAGATATCGAAAAGATCCTTCTTGAGGCGTCGAGCGGTTGCTCCCGTATCAAGATCGGCTTCGATGACAATATGGCCCGCAACTAAGTGCAAGCCCCCGGCGAACCGCAAGATAGTTGCAACTTCGGCCTTGCGGCAACTCGCCTTGTTGATCTCAACCCGGCTGAGTTCATCCTTTACCGCCGCAGTCATTGCCATGGTGGGTATCTTGCCATGTAACGCAGGACCCGTTGATGGGTACCGACTATCACCATCAAAGCACCGATCCGATAGCCACCGCGAGGCGGTCAGGATCATGCTCACCGCGGCGGGTGCCGCGTGGGTAGGTGAGAGTATTAAATACCAGCTCAGCGCCAATTCGTTCGCAACTTCTGGTAAGTGCACCTAGGTCGTCGACGTGGCCAGAATCTGCGATCACCACATCAATGGTTAATGCCGGGACCAGATCGGCGAGAACCACCAAATGACGCGCAACCGAGAGTCCCGACATTTCGGTGTCACTACTTGGATCCAAATTCAGCACGAGAATTCTTTTAGCAGCACTTTCTGTTATCGCAAGTGCTAAATCTGGAAGTAATAGATGTGGCATTACCGAGGTATACCAAGAGCCCGGCCCCAGCACAATGACATCAGCGCGCGCAACCGCTTCTATCGCCTCCGCACAAACAGGTGCATTAGCGGGCTCGATCCGGATACCCACGATGGTGCCCGGTGTGGTCGCGACCGCCACCTGACCTCGCACAATTGCAATATGCCCTGGATTTATCGGGTCCAGCCCTTGCACATCAGCAATGATCTGCAAGGGCGCGGTGCTGCAGGGCAAAACCCGACCCTGTGCCTCAAGTAGGGCGCCAACCCAGTCCAACCCAATAACCGGGTCATTGGTTTGTTCCCATAGTGCGCAAATCAGTAAATTGCCAATGGAGTGGCCGCTCAAATCGCCTTCACCACCGAATCGGTGTTGCACCACCTGGCTCCAGGTACGGCCCCAAGTGTCATCACCGCATAGGGCAGCAAGGGCCATCCGTAAATCCCCCGGGGGGAGCACGCCGAATTCCTCGCGTAAACGGCCGCTGGAGCCACCGTCATCCGCCACACCGACAACGGCCGTGATTTGATCAGTTACTCGGCGCAGGGCTCTTAAAGTGGCGGCCAACCCGTGGCCACCGCCTAGTGCGACAACCCTTTGACCGGCCCCCTCAAAAGCCAAGGCACCTCGTTTACTCACTCGCGACCTAGGTCCCGGTGCACCACCAGGGTTGCAATCCCATCAGTACGAAGTCGGGAGGCCAACTCTTCGGAAATCGCGACACTTCGATGCTTACCCCCGGTGCATCCGACGGCGATCGTCACATAACGTTTTCCCTCTTCAACATATCCGGGGGCAATAACCCCAACCAGCCGCGTATATAGCTCCAGAAAAGTCTGCGCAGCCGGCTGACCTAACACCGTCCTAGAAACCGGTTCGTCGAGTCCATTAAGGGGCCTCAACTCCGCCGTCCAGTGCGGGTTGGGCAAAAATCGTACGTCGGCAATCAAATCTGCATCCACCGGGATGCCGTATTTAAACCCGAATGACATGACTGTGGCATG
>CAMDKJ010000145.1 GCA_945900705.1 Bifidobacterium breve
GAAGCAAAGAACCAAACCAAAACTGTGACAACACTTGGCACCATGGCCAGCAGCAGGCCGCGCCAGCGCACCGCCTGGCTCAACCGAACTGCCGCGACTAGGCAAATGATGGCGGCTACTAGCAGTAGTGCTAATTCAAATGGCTCCCACTGGCTGGGCAGCCGGCCAAACCAACCGGGGATCCAGGCCCAGTTCTCGGCAGCCTCCCAAAGATTGGCCGGGTCACGGGCGGCCCCGAGGGTTGCCGTGCGGGCCCAAACAGGGTCAGGGGCGGACCAATCGACGGTGAATCTGAAAATCGACAGCGGGTACTGCAGCCAGCCGCTGAGCAGGTAGTCGCGGGCGCTTTGCACAAGAGCCAGTGCGATACCACCCAGTGCCACTAACAACCAAAGAGGTTTATTTGCCGGGCCACTTTCATTGCTCGTTCTGCGTAAACGCAAAGCAAAGAAAACAATGATCACAATCATCGAGAAATAAAATGCCACCATCGTCGGGCGCAGCGATACCAGGAGCAGTCCGATCACAAGAGCTAACGCGGCATCACCTTGCCAGGCTTTCTTACCGGTGAGCGCATCGGCGAAGTAGCTCACGGCGACCAAGGTCAAGATGAGTACCGACGAATCCGATGTCGGACTAATCACCCAGTAATCCGCTAGCGCAATCAGTGGCACCCATGAAGCGGCGAACCCGACAATGAGCACGAAGGTGCCAACTGAATATTTACGCTGCAACAGGCGCACGGCCAGGTCGGTTGCCATGAGAATCATGAGCAGGCCGTTGATCAACCGATAACCGTCACCATCCCATGGGCCATTTCCTAAGAAAGCAGCGAGCGGGAAGAGTGAGTTGTTATAGCCAAACGGAAAATACAGATTCGCTAAACCCGGGATAGTCGCGAACTCACCGGAATACTTAATCGCACCGAGGTGATAAAGGCCGCTGTCGTAATTGGTGACAGGCCCCATTGCAGCAACCGCAAGATAAACCACTGCCAGCGCGATTGCGATAAACAATGGCAGCAGCCACCACCTGCCGCCGATTCCAATGGGCAGCACCGGCTGCCTTCGGCGCTTAATTAACCAGATGCCGATTACTGCAATCAGCACCACGACGATGGCAAAGACGATCGCGGCGCTCCCGCTGCGAAGAGGGAGCCAGATATTGGTTGCGAGGATGACAATCGTGGCAATAAGCAGCCCCCACCACAGCGCACCGCGCAGCACGCGGGGGGTGAGAACACCGCGCGTAGCCACTAGCGCCGGAGCTAGGCCGATGGCAGCGAGGGCCAGCACCGCGACAAACCAAGTCGCCAAAACCAGAACTGGGCCGATCATCGGTTATGGGGCCATCAGTTTGTGAGAACACCGCGGAAGTACTCGATGGTCTTGGCTAAGCCCGATTCAAGCTCGATGGTCGGCTCCCAGCCCAAAGTCTGCTTAGCCCGAGTGATGTCAGGCTGCCGGCGGGTTGGGTCATCTGGCGGTAGGGGCAGGTACTCAATGCCTGGGTTTACCCCGGTTTGCTTGATGACTTCGGCTGCCAGCTCGGCGATAGTGAATTCACCCGGGTTACCGAGGTTGATCGGGCCGGTGACTTCATCAGCACTATTCATCATCGCGATAAGGCCGTTGATCAAGTCATCGACGTAACAGAACGAGCGCGTCTGCCGACCTTCGCCATAAATGGTGATCGGCTTACCAGTTAGTGCACTGACAACGAAGTTCGATACAACGCGGCCATCATTGGGATGCATGCGTGGGCCGTAGGTATTGAAAAGTCTTACGACTTTTATCTTCAGATTATGTTGGCGGTGATAGTCAAAGAACAATGTCTCAGCCGCCCGCTTACCTTCGTCGTAGCACGCCCGGGGGCCAATCGGGTTGACATTGCCCCAGTAATCCTCGGTCTGGGGGTGCACCAACGGATCACCGTAAATCTCAGATGTTGAAGTGAGCAAAATTTTGGCCCCGGTGCGCTTGGCGAGACCCAGCATATTGATCGAGCCGTGCACCGCGGTCTTAGTGGTTTGCACCGGATCACGCTGATAGTGGATCGGCGATGCCGGGCACGCCAAGTGATAGATCTCATCGACCTCGATATACAGCGGGAAGGTGACATCGTGACGGATCACCTCAAAGCGTGGGTTGTCGAGCAGGTGGGCGATGTTCTCTTTGGTTGACGAGTAGTAGTTGTCAACACAAATGACGCTGTAGCCATCGCTGAGCAATCTTTCACAAAGATGGGACCCCAGAAACCCGGCCCCACCGGTCACCAACGCCCGCCCTTTGGCAATCGTCATTTCGACCTCCCTTGACGCCGCTTACGGTAGCGGTCCACCTGATCGAGCATGCCACGCCACGTGGCCCGGAAGTGGTTCTTGCGGGTCCAAGTATCTGCTCTGGCATCGAGCACTACCGGGGAAACCGCCGTTGGAAATTGCATCGCCTGAATGGGCTGCAGCTCATCGCGATCCTCGACGGTATGGGTCGCACTCGAGCCGAACCCGATGTTCTCGATCAAGTTAACGTTGCTGGTGGCAGTTAGCTGCCCCGAGACCATCGATGCGAACACGAACTGGCCATCCCAGGTATCAACCTCCTTACGCGCCAGTAATTCGAAAGTCGAAGCCCAATAGATACTTGCTGGCAGCGAGTGGCCGGCCCGCTTCCAAAGTTGCAGCGGAGGCAGTTGCCGGCGCCAGCCGGAGATATTGAGGTGGTACCCGGCCCATGACCGGCGCCAAGTCGCCCAACCCCAAATATGGGGCACCTGGCTGAAGCGGTAGGACTGCTCGGGGTGACTCTGCGCTGCGACCGGGACGAAGTTGCAGCCGGAAATGGCTAGGACTCTCTCATCATCAACATAGCGATCTAGTAGTTCAGAGCAAAATGGAAAGAAGCTTGGGTCCGGGACGATGTCATCTTCGAGGATGATTCCGCGTTCAACATTCTCGAAAAACCAGGTGATTGCGATGCTGACACCGAGCCCGCAACCAAGATTGGTGTCATGGAACAAAGTCTTCACTTCACACGGCCAATCAAATGCGGATAGCTGGGCCTGACATGCGGCAACTTGGGCGGCTTCCTCCGGTCGGCTAGCCCTCGGCCCATCAACCGCGAAGTAGATGAAGGCGGGTTCGATTTCGCGTAAGCGATCTATCACCTTCGACAGATGATCGGGGCGGTTGAAGGCAATAAGTAATACCGGCTCGTTAGTCGCCATCTTTTCGCTGCCTGTTTATTCCCTCTTTCAAGAGTGCAACCTCTTCGGCCAGGCGCCGAATTCGCGCCTCGTGGCGGCTTAATTCATAACTGAGTTGAATGCTAACGAGTACTAGTAACACGATGGTTACGAAGAAAAGCAGGTTTACCGGTTCTGCGACACCGAGCACGCCGGTGAGCCAGACCAGAACAGCGGGGAAGATGGCGAGCAGTAGTGCGGCGCCCGAGAGGAACAACCACAGCACCGCATACTTCTCGCGCAGCACCCCGCGGCGCAGCAGGTCGATAACGAAGACGAAAGTGATTAGTGCTGCGATCGCGGCGAGGATATTCGGGGCCATCAGGTTTGATCCCCCTTACCTTGCGAACGACGAGCGAGCAAAGTTGCCATCAGTGCAAGTGTTGCGCGCCCCAAGTAGAGCGCTGACCACAATGCGTTCTTGCTGGGCCGCCCGACGGCCCGAAAATACATTGTCACGGGTGCTTCGCGAATGACCAGGCCGTTACGAATCGCGATCGAAAGCGAGCCGACGGTATCGCCCAAGTAATCGGCCGGATAGTTAACAGCGAATAGATCAATGGCACGTGGGCCGGCCGATCGAAAACCTGAGGTGCTATCACTGATCGGAGTCTTTGCCATCGAGCTCAGCGCCTTCGACAACAACACCATGGCCCAGCGCCTGGGCCCACCGATGAAATACATCGAATCAGGATGAAAGCGCGTGCCGACCACAATGTCGGCCTCGTTAAGACCCGCAAGCAACTTGTCGAGATCGGCCGGATCGTGCTGCCCATCGGCGTCGACCTGCACCAAGGCTTGATAGCCCTCACGCTTGGCATAGAGAAAGGCGGTGCGCATGGCCCCACCAACCCCAACATTGAAAGGTAGTGAGACCACCATGGCCCCGGCCTGCTCGGCGACCTGGGCGGTGTTGTCGGTTGAACCGTCATTGACCACCAAAATACCCGCGGTTGGCAGGTGCTCTTGAACCTTGGCGATGACGTCGGCGATCGAGCCCTCCTCATTCCAGGCGGGGATCGCGATCAGTGCATTGCGGGGGCTCACAGGAGACCACGGTAGTCCACCGCTTGCTCCAGAAGCCAACACTGACCCCAGTACTTCAAAGGTTCGGATCGATTCGACTGATTTTGCTAATCGCGTTCACGGTCAACTCTTTCCGCGGCGAAGTCGAGCCCACGACATCTGCGTCAGCGCACCGGCACTCACCACAATCTGGTTCTTTGGGATTTTCGAGACACCACCTTGCCGGTCAAGGAAGTCGATCGGCCGCTCCGCCATCACAATGCCCTGCTGGTGCATGCCTTCGAGGCATTCGATGAAGAAGGCGTACCCGCTGAATCCATACTCATGGCTCAGGGCCGCTTTCATTGCCGGTCTGCTAAATGCCCGAAACGATGTGGTGTATTCGGTTAGACCCATAGGCAAGAGCACGCGGGCGATGGTGTTAGCCCCGTGGCTCAGGAGTT
>CAMDKJ010000146.1 GCA_945900705.1 Bifidobacterium breve
ATCTTGGATGGCTTCGTCCCCGATGACGCCGGTGCCGAATGTCTCGACGAAGACACCTACCGGGTGGGCTTTCCCGATTGCATAAGCAACCTGCACCTCACACCGAGTGGCTAAGCCTGCGGCAACAACGTTCTTGGCAACCCAACGCACCGCATAAGCGGCGGAGCGATCGACTTTCGACGGATCCTTACCTGAAAATGCTCCACCCCCGTGTCGGGCCATGCCACCGTAGGTGTCGACGATGATTTTGCGGCCGGTAAGGCCTGCATCGCCCATGGGGCCACCAACCTCGAAACGGCCGGTTGGGTTAACCAAAAGTCGATAATCACGGGAATCAAGATCCAAGGTTTCCAGGATCGGATTAACCACGTGCTTGCGGATGTCAGGGGTGAGCATCGTGTCAAGATTGATATCGCGCGAGTGCTGGCTCGAAACCACAATGGTGTCGATTCGGGTGGGGCGATCATCCTCGTCGTATTCGATGGTGACCTGGGTCTTACCATCAGGGCGCAGATATGGCACGCGACCGTCCTTGCGCACTTCGGTCAATCGCTCAGCCAAGCGATGTGCCAATGAAATTGGCAGCGGCATGAGCTCGAGGGTGTCGGTACAGGCGTATCCGAACATCAACCCTTGGTCACCGGCTCCTTGGCGATCGAGGGGGTCGCCACTACCGCCTTCACGCTCTTCGATTGCATCGTCGACACCTTGGGCGATATCAGGTGATTGCTTGCCGATAGAAACCGAAATGCCACAGGACTCACCGTCAAAACCTTTTGTCGAGGAGTCGTATCCAATACCCAGTACGGTGTCGCGCACCAAACGAATAACATCAGCGAAACCTTCGGTGGTAACCTCACCTGCCACATGCACCTGACCGGTCGTCAACATTGTCTCGACAGCCACGCGGCTGCGCGGATCCTGCCGAAGCAAATCATCGAGAATCGCATCGCTGATTTGGTCCGCCATTTTATCCGGATGACCCTCGGTAACCGATTCTGACGTGAACAAGCGCTTAGACACGTGATATCCCCTTACCGATGTGGTAACACCAACAATTGGTTGTCAAGGTTGAGGCCTTAGTCTAATGGCAAGGAGTGTTTCCACTCCTGCACCACGGCGTCCCAGACGGCATCGGAAATTGCCGCTTTTGAAGCCCTCGCTACCTGCACGTGGGTGCCCTCATGGCCCAAGATCGTCACTTCATTTTCTTCTGCCCCAAACACCACTTGGCGCCCAACCTCATTAACAACCAGGAGGTCGCAGCCTTTGCGGGCCAACTTACGCCGGCCCAACTCAATCAATTCATCGCCGTCAACCGCAGTCTCAGCGGCGAATCCCACAATTACCGGCAGGACGCCATCACGCCGGCGCACTAATTCTGCCAAAACATCAACAGTTTGCGTAAGTCTTAGACTCATTTCAATTGGCTCATCGGGTTTCTTCATCTTGCTCGTGGCTACCACTTCGGGGCGAAAATCTGCCACCGCGGCGGCCATCACCACGGCATCGGCGCCACTTGCCGCGGCTAACATTTCCTGTAGTAGCTCGGCCGCCGAACTCACTGGGCGCAAGGTGACCCCGGCCGGTGCTGGGACGCCGAGGTGCGCGGCCACCAAAGTCACGAGCGCGCCGCGGGAAACAGCGGTTCGAGCTAACTCCACCCCTTGCCGACCACTGCTGATATTGCCGATAAAGCGGACGGGATCCCATGATTCACGGGTACCCCCGGCGCTGATTACCACGCGGCGGCCAACCAAATCGCTCGTTGGCGTTCGGCGCAGTACATCTTGCACCGCAGCCACGATCGCGGCGGGATCTGGTAAGCGCCCGGCGCCGACATCTTGGCCGGTCAGCCTCCCTGAAGCGGGCTCAAGCACGATGATCCCGCGAGCCCGAAGCGTTGACACATTGTGCTGGGTAGCGGGGTGCTGCCACATTTCGGTATGCATCGCCGGAGCCAGCACAACTGGGCACCCGGCGGTCAGCAGCACATTGGTCAAGAGATCATTTGCGATACCATGCGTGGCTCGTGCTAACAGATCGGCGGTGGCCGGTGCCACCACCACACAATCGGCCTGCTGGCCTAATTTAACGTGTGAAACTTCATGGGAATTTTCCCAGACGGATGAAGCAACCGGGTGCGCCGACAAAGCCGCCCAAGTAGGTTCACCAACAAAGTTCAAAGCCGCGGCGGTTGGAACCACCGTGACGTCATGGCCGGACTCGGTCAAGCCCCGGAGTACTTCGACTCCTTTATAAGCCGCGATACCGCCAGCAACCCCCAGTACGACACGAGGCCGGTCACCCACCTGGGGTAAACCGGCCTGTACGCCATTTGACGGCGACATCGAAGTCAGGCCGTAGCCTCGACTACCTCGATCGCCTCTGCGGAAAGTAGCCCGGCGTCGATTTCGCGCAGCGCGATCGACAGCGACTTCTCTTGCACATGGGTCTCAACGAGGGGGCCGACGTACTCCAGCAAGCCTTCGCCGAGCTGCGAGTAGTAAGCATTAATTTGCCGGGCCCGCTTGGATGCGTAGATAACCAAAGAGAACTTGGAGTCGGTTTTTTCCAAAAGGGCGTCTATCGAGGGATGGGTAATGCCCTCAGGTCTGGGGTTGGTCATGAAGGCATGCTACCAATGCGCCCGCGCAGTGCCCGACGTCGGTATTCACAATGACCCGATCGAACTCCGGTGCCGCTGCCAATTCCTGCTCCGCGGCCGCCAAACGCTTGGCAACCGACTCGGCGCTCTCGGTGCCCCGGCCGATCAACCTGGCCTCCAATTCGGGCCAAGAAGGTGGCGCTAAAAATACTAACCGGGCTTCGGGCACCCGGGCTCGCACCTGCCTAGCCCCGGCCACCTCAATCTCAAGGATTACCGGGGTGCCATTGGCCCGATGCTCAAGAACTGGGCCACGCGGCGTGCCGTACCGATTGCCTGCGAATTCGGCCCACTCGAGTAGTTCGTCCTGCTCAATTAACCGATTGAACTCAGCATCGTCAACGAAAAAATATTCCCTGCCATTTACTTCACCGGCTCGCGGCGGCCGTGTCGTGGCTGACACTGACAGCCAAACATCGGGAGCCAGCGCAAGCACCGCATCGACCACCGTGCTCTTACCTACTCCAGATGGGCCAGAGACAACGACTAGAGGTGCGAGCATGGCCCCCATTAATTCACGCCCGCGATGCTGCGAGCGATATCACGCGCTGCATGCGCGAGATCAGGAGCACCAGTAATCGGCCGGCCAATTACCAATAGGTCAGCACCATCAGCAATGGCTTGCTCTGGTGTTGCTACCCGCTTTTGGTCACCTGCGGCACTACCCACCGGCCGCACCCCCGGAGTGATCAAAGTTATATCCGCTGCAACCGCTGCACGGATTGCAGCCACCTCGCGCGGTGAACACACGACCGCACGTGCACCAGCATTTGTTGCTAAGACAGCAAGGCGCACCGCTGCCTCAATTGCTGGCCCGGCCATACCGATGCTGGTCAACGTCTTTTCATCAATCGAGGTTAGAACTGTGACCGCCGCAATGCGCGTATTCGGCAGCGCCAGTGCAGCGGCCTCCACCATGGCGGCCCCACCCGCCGCATGCACCGTCAAAATTGCCGGCTCCAAATGCGCTACCGCCCCTGCCGCACCAGCGACAGTCGCGGGGATGTCATGGAGTTTCAGATCAAGGAATAGTTCAATATCTTCGACGCCGCCCGCCCGCGCAGCTTCACGAGCAGCAGTAACCGCTAAGACCCCATCGCGGCAGAAAACTTCGAGGCCCACTTTCAAGGTTGATACCACCGGGGCCACCGCCTGCGCCCAACTACGAAGGGTATTCAGATCGGGTGCGTCAAGCGCGACTGCGATTGGTGCGCGATTGGACATCATTCGGGTTCGATTTCGCCTTCACCGACGACTTCAAATATGTCTGCACCGCGGTGCCCGTATGAGATCGCCTCGCTGACACTACTGAAACCTCGTTCCTGAAGCGCCAACGCCAATTCATTGTGCACGCGCATCGGCGCCGAAGGATCATTGAAAGTCATGGTGCCCACCGAAACCGCATTGGCTCCGGCCAAGATGAATTGCAGTGCATCAAGGCCGGTGCGGATACCGCCAACCCCAAGGATTGGGATATCCGGAAGTGCCTGGCGAATTTGCCAAACGCAGCGAAGCGCGATCGGTCGAATTGCGGGCCCGCTCAGGCCACCGGTAACCCCAGCGAGTGCCGGTCTCATCGTCTCGAGATCGATTACCATGCCCAGAGTTGTATTTATTACCGTCAAACCATCAACTCCCGCGCGCACCACCGACCCGGCGATCTCAGCGATATCGGTAACATCGGGAGACAATTTCGCGAATATCGGAGTCTGCGAGTCACTCTGCCGGCGCACCGTTTGAATTACGTTTGCTGCCATTTCGGGGTCACAGGCAAAAACTTGATTTCGATCAGAGACATTTGGGCATGAAATGTTGACCTCGATGGCATCAACTCCCCCTGCGGTGCGCAACTTTTGCGCAAGTTTTCCGTACTCGTCAACCGACTCCCCCGCGATTGACACCACGGTTCGAGCGCCACGCGCTTCCAGCCACGCTAAGTCCACTTCAATGAACTCCTCGATGCCCGGGCCCTGCAAACCGATCGAGTTGAGCATGCCGCTCGGGGTCTCACACATGCGCGGG
>CAMDKJ010000147.1 GCA_945900705.1 Bifidobacterium breve
GTAGGTAATACGAACCTGCCGCTAACTCACCCTGCGGTGCCGCGCCCCCGGTCACCACAGTGGCACCTGCAGCTCGTGCCCGATCCACAAACCCGGCAACACTTAACTGTTGACGCCTTGACACTAGCGGCCCCATGTCGGTCGCGGGATCGGCTGGGTCGCCCAAAACCACTCCGGAAAAGAAATCTGCAACCCCAGCGACAAAAGCATCAAAGAGTGGGCGCTGCACATAAGCGCGGGTCGCGGCTGTGCAATCCTGCCCAGCGTTGATTAAGGAGCCCGCAACCGCCCCATGGATAGCCGCTTCCAGATCGGCGTCATCAAAAACCACAAAGGGCGCTTTGCCGCCAAGTTCTAGGTGCACTCGCTTTACGGTTGCGGTTGCCAACTCCATTACCCGCTGCCCAATTGGTGTGGAGCCGGTGAACGAAACCATGGAAACTCCCGGGTGGCTGACCAGCGCCTCACCCGCGACCGCCCCTGAGCCCACTAACACGTTTACCACCCCGACCGGGATATCAACCGCCAGTGCATCCTCTGCAAGCATTAGGGAAGTCAAAGGCGTGATCGCGGCTGGCTTCAAAACAATTGTGTTTCCTGCCGCAATAGCTGGCAGGATCTTCCACATAGCCATCTGCAGCGGGTAGTTCCAGGGGGCAATGGAGCCAACAACACCAACAGCTTCACGTCGAATATATGACGTGTGCACGCCATCCCACTCCGCCGCCGCCTTGCCTTCTAGATTTCGTGCCGCGCCCGCGAAGAATGCCACATTGTCGATTGACCCCGGCACATCAAATTCCCGGGTCAGGCGAATTGGCTTACCACTTTGCGCACTTTCAACCTGCGCGTATTCCTCGGCTCTAGTTTCCAACCGAGCCGCCAGTCGCAGCAGCGCCGAGCTTCGAACCGATGGCGGCGCGGTCGACCAATCCGGGAAAGCTGCAGTAGCTGCCTGCACTGCGTAATCAACATCGGCCGCACCGGCAAATTCCATGGTGGCAACCACCGAGTTATCGGCCGGGTTAGTGACCGTGCCCAGCTGACCAGAGGTGCCGGGGCGAGGCTCCCCACCGGCCACTACCGCATTGACCTGGTTAGAACTTGCCACTATCTAACCCCCCGAAGTGTTGGCCCGGCTTTGACTGCGGCTGCTGAAGCAGTTAGTGCATACTGCCACTGCTCAGCGTCATCTTCCTGCAGCAACCCGGTTTTAACACCCACATGATGCACCCCGGTCGCAATCATCTCAAATGAAGACCCCTAAGTAGCCCGAGCTCGAGTTAGTGCACTCCAATAAATCGCACATGAGGATTAGGTTAGAGCCGTGCACAGTTCGTCGTGCGTAGTCCCTTCAGCATCCATCCCAACCGCGATGATCTCGGCTCCGCACCAGTAGGTCGAAAAGTGGCGGAAACCCCGGATTTCTCATAATTACTCGGTCCTGGGTCGGACCACTTGTTCAATCACCCGCGATATCGCATCCAATTCGCCTTTAACCGTAGTCACCCGTTGGCGGTCAAATGGCAAGGTCTGACACAGTCGTCCCGAATCTGGGGTACCTGCAGAAAGATCCAAGCCCTAGGTGCCCCTAGCTTGCATGGCCCCAACCACACCCAGTACCACGCTTTACTTACCGTGGCCAATATTCCCGCTCAAATCATTCGGTGTACCGCCGCCGCAATGCTCTTGGGTGAAGAATCAGTGATGGCTTCATCCCATGTGGCCAAATGGTCGACCAAGGCGGATACCTCAGCTATTTGCGCCGCTTAGCTCCCCTCCATAAACTAATGTCGGGGATTTCAACAAATATGCGATGCGCCTTTACAGCACACTTTATTACGGTGATGAGATTAAATAACAAACAAGTTTTAATTTGGAAGGTCCTCGGACAGCATTTGGCCCATTAAGGAGGAACCGCATGAGCGTTGTACGTGCCGCCCTCGTCCAAACCAATTGGACCGGCGACAAAGAATCCATGATCGCAGCACATGAGGATTACGCCCGAAAGGCCGCGGCTCAAGGGGCCCAGGTGATTTGCTTCCAAGAGTTGTTCTACGGCCCGTATTTTTGCCAGGTCCAAGATGCCAAGTTCTATGAATACGCCGAGGCCATCCCCGGCCCGACCACCGAGCGATTTCAGAAACTGGCCCAAGAACTGAATATGGTCATGGTGCTTCCAATGTACGAGGAGGAGCAGCCCGGTGTTCTCTACAACGCCGCGGCTGTTGTTGATGCAGATGGCACTTATCTTGGTAAGTACCGCAAGCATCACATCCCGCATGTCAGCGGCTTTTGGGAGAAGTTTTACTTCCGCCCCGGCAACGGCGGTTACCCCGTCTTCGACACCGCGGTCGGCAAGATCGGCGTTTACATCTGCTACGACCGACACTTCCCCGAAGGCTGGCGTGCGCTCGGCCTCAATGGAGCGCAGATCGTCTTTAATCCCTCGGCAACTTCGCGTGGCCTTTCGCAGTACCTGTGGAGCATCGAGCAGCCTGGGGCTGCGGTGGCGAACGAGTACTACGTGGGGGCCATCAACCGCGTTGGTATCGAAGAACTTGGAGATGATGATTTTTACGGCCAGTCCTACTTCATCGACCCAGAAGGCCAGTATGTCGGCGAGAAAGGCGACCCGTACCAACCCGAGTTGATCGTGCGCGACCTCGACCTTGATCTAATTGCGACCGTGCGGAACCGTTGGGCCTTTTACCGCGACCGTCGCCCAGAAACATATGACGATCTAGTCCGCAGATAACGCCGCACCTGGGAGACTCCATGACCATCTTGATCAAAAACGGCAGTGTTGTTTCGCCCGTTGGCATCATCAATGCTGATGTGTTGATCGACGGCGAGCGCATCGTGGCAGTTCTGGCCCCGGGCGACAACAGCCTTGGAGCGGGTCTTGTGGGCAGCGTTGACCACGTGATCGACGCCGCCGGGAAGTACGTGATCCCCGGCGGGGTCGATTGCCATACTCACATGGAGATGCCATTTGGTGGCACCGCCGTCTCGGATACTTTCGAGACTGGCACCCGTGCGGCAGCCTGGGGCGGCACCACGACCATCATCGATTTCTCGGTGCAGACCTATGGCTCACGTGTGCAAGATTCACTGCAAACTTGGTTCGAAAAAGCAGCTGGAAATTGCCATATTGACTACGGCTTTCATCAGATCATCGGCGGAGTCGATGATGATTCACTAAAGGCGATGGATGAATTAGTCGAAGAAGGAATCACTAGCTTCAAGCTATTCATGGCCTATCCGGGCGTTTTCCTAAGTGACGACGGCCAAATCGTGCGGGCCATGCAAACTGCGGCGAATAACGGCGCGATGATAATGATGCATGCCGAGAATGGCACTGCGATAGACGTTTTGGTGAGCCAGGCGCTCGCCGCAGGCAAAACCGACCCCAAGTACCATTCACTAACTCGCCCTTGGCAGACCGAATCCGAAGCTACCAATCGTGCCGTGATGCTCGCTCATATGACGGGCGCGCCGCTATATGTGGTGCACATGTCTGCCAAGCAGGCTGTCGAGGTAGTGCAGCGGGCGCGCGATGGCGGACAAAATGTCTTCGGTGAAACCTGCCCCCAGTATCTGTATCTATCCCTTGAAGATCAATTGATGCAGCCTGGCTTCGAAGGTGCCAAGTGGGTTTGCTCCACGCCACTTCGCTCAAAAGCCGAAGGCCACCAAGACGAACTTTGGCGCTACCTGCGCACCAACGACCTCTCAGTGGTAAGCACCGACCATTGCCCATTTTGCTTCAAGGAGCAAAAGGAACTCGGCGTAGATAATTTTTCCAAGATTCCCAACGGCATAGGCTCGGTCGAACACCGAATGGATCTCATCTATCAAGGTGTTGTGGATGGCCAGATCTCCGTCGAGCGCTGGGTTGAGTTGTGCTCAACCACCCCGGCTCGCATGTTCGGTCTATACCCACGCAAGGGAGTAATTGCACCCGGCTCAGATGCCGATATCGTCATCTACGATCCGGTTGGCCGAACCGAAATTGGTTTCCACAAGACCCACCACATGAATATGGACCACTCGGCCTGGGAGGGCTTCGTTATCGACGGCCATGTCGATGCGGTGCTCTCCCGGGGCAAGGTGGTGGTTGAGGACAATGAATACAAAGGCGTCAAGGGTCACGGTCAGTATCTCAAGCGCGGCCTTTCTCAGTACCTGATCTGAAATCCAAGCCAAGCAAAACCAAATATCAATAAAGAATCGGAGATTTACTGTGCGAGTCATTGACCACTGGATAAACGGAGCTCTGGTTCCATCAACTTCTGGGCGCACCAGCCCGGTCTACAACCCCGCCACCGGTAAGCAGCAGGCCAGTGTCGGTTTAGCGTCGGTTGCCGAGGTTGATGCCGCGGTCGCCGCGGCCAAGGAGGCGTTTAAGTCATGGCGACTAGCGTCCCTGTCCAAGCGCTCAGACATCATGTTCGCTTTCCGCGAGTTAGCTAATGCGAACCGAGCCAAGATCATCGAACTGGTATCAATCGAGCACGGCAAAGTACCAAGTGATGCAGCCGGTGAACTAGCCCGTGGCATGGAGAATATCGAGTTCGCCTGTGGCATCCCCGCGTTACTCAAAGGCGGTTTCAGTGAACAGGTTTCCGGTGGAGTGGACGTCTACTCAATTAAGCAGCCACTTGGGGTCGTTGC
>CAMDKJ010000148.1 GCA_945900705.1 Bifidobacterium breve
TCAATAAGGATGATGAAGGCAACCGAGAGAGTTCTAAATAACCGCGCGATTTCACTAACCGACATCCCGGTGTCGGCGTGCCGAATATCTACAATTATTGGACTACCCGCAAGTGCCGCCTCGCGGACACACTCGCGGATCTGTAGCGAGCAGACATCCTCAATTCGGCTTAAACCTAATCCGTCAATAAGTAATGGTGATTTACCTGTTGCTCGATAGGCGAGCGCATAAGCCTGTTCGCGCCCAGCCGTACCTGACCCAGCTCGAAAAATAACAGGTAGTTCCAGATCATCCGGAAGCTTTGGAAGTAACTCCTCCGGGAGCAGCGGTGAACCCATGAATGAAGCGATAGAACTTGTGCCTGGCGCGAACTCATCGTCGCCAAGCAGGTGCGCAACTACCCTTTCGGGCACGGTTAACACTTGGGTTAGTAAGGACCTATTGGAGTGCGTGATTTCAATAAGCCCAAGGGCCAGAAGCGGCCGATCAGGTCGTAGCCGACTTCGCGCATCGGCACTGTCTGGGTCATACCCAGCAAGGCGAATTGCTGTTGAGACGTTCGGCCCACGAGTATCAACTTCATTGTTGAGGACAATAAAGAAATGCTCAAAGCGCTGCTGCAGGTTTACCGACATAGCCGTTAAAAGAATGCCCAGATCAATGTCCAGTAGATCGGCGCTCTTGGCTAAATGAAGCAGCCTCTCCGGTAAATCTGCAAATGGTATGACGTCCTTAAAGCTTTGTGGCGCACCTTTGCGAGCATCACGAGTTATTAAGTGCGGGGGAAAATAGTGACCCCGCTGATGATCTGCGACATCGTCAGCAGCTCGCTCAAATTCAATGATCATTGCAATGCGTTCAGCTAGAACATCAAGTACGCGACGCATCGCGTACGAATTATCCTGCCCCGAGTTTCGTTCAGCGTTCACGGCAACCACTTACGGCTTTACCGGAGCACTAACATCACTTGTGGGTCGAGTTCGAGTTCGATACCCAGCAGCGGGATCTTCTGGATCTGGACCTTGTACGGTCGTCGAGGCACCAGATCGGGTATCTCCGATACTGACAACAGGGGGAACTGTTTGCGGGGGCCCCGCCGCTTCGGGCATGCCGGTCGGTACCGGCATCGAAATGATGATAGACAGCGGTGGCCGATATTCAGCCCCCACAGCGGTCATCATCTCTGAATAGGTGCGCTCGTTCATCGCCCGCAGACCCACCCGGGTGGTGAGCGGAAAACCGGCCCCCACCAAGACTGATAGGTCACCGGTCACGTATTCAAATGGCAAATAATCCTGACGCAGCATCGCCACCAGGGCCAAACCGAGTAGCCGGTGGTCATCCTCTGGGGTTGAAGTCCAGGCCGTCAACAGGTAAGTAACCAGGTAGAACCGGTTAGCCTGTTGGCGAGCGACGACCACCCCTTGGTCATTGGTGATCTCACGCAAGTTGACATCGCGGCGATCCACATCTTCGCGGATATCGGCCAAAAAGAGGTTCAGAACCGCCCCGGTGCGACGGGCTGCCCAATCCTTGGTCGGAGGGTCAAGTGCGACTTGGACGCTTTGGCCCGGAATCGTCTCATTTTGAAGGTAGTTCTTCAGGGCAGCATCAAGGTCAGATAGCACGGTATTTCATGCCCTTCCCCTTCCCCAACTGCACTTACCGGGGTGCTTCGCCAATATTGCTAGAGAGTGGATCGCGGGCCCCTCTACCCTTCGCTATCATATTCACGTGGTAATCATGTTCATTCTGTGGGCCGGGGTAATCGTGGCCGCCGCCTTCAGGTCACGCTGGGTCGCCCCGGCCGCTTTGGCGACCCTCGGGGTTTCGACACTATTTGTCCTCTGGAACTAGGGCATCATGATTGAGATTGAGGGCATCCGGTGAGCGGCATCCAAGGGATGATGAGCAAGGAGAAGTCTGCTCTTCCCAAGATGCCAAGTTCCGCGCCGAAAATGCCAAGTTCGATGCCAAAA
Source organism: Bifidobacterium breve (assembly GCA_945900705.1). Lineage (GTDB taxonomy): Bacteria > Actinomycetota > Actinomycetes > S36-B12 > S36-B12. The sequence goes on from CAMDKJ010000148.1 coordinate 1,980, forward strand.
GGACCGGGCGGCGCCTCAGGGTCTTCAAGTTCTGCCGACTCAAGCCAGGGGTCAGAACCAACTCCGGCTGTGGGCGCCGCTAGGTGGCTGAACATCATCGCCGTGCTGGTAATCATTGCGGTGGTTACCGGCTCATTGGTGCAGCAATTTGGTTACGGGCAACCGCCCTGCGCACTTTGTATTGTTGAACGATCAGCTCTCGTCGGCATGGCAATTGGTCCCATCATGAATTTACTGATGGGCCTTTCTCCCAAGCACTACGCAATCACGATCGTTGCAGCACTCGTTGGTTCTGCCGCCTCCGGGATGCAAGCGATAAGAAGCGCTGAAGGCACCTTGGTTCTGGACCCAAATGACGTCGTAATGGGTATTGCGCTTTATTACTGGGCCCTGGGCCTCTGCATTGCCGGAATTCTCGCTTGCGCATTCATTTTGCTTTGGACCTCCTCCTATCAAACAGATGACGAAGGTTTACTGCATCACGGCGGTCCGGCCCGCGTCGCAACCTTCACAGTTATTGGCTGGCTATTCAGTTACGTGTGCTTGACCATCTGGCAGGTTCTTGTCAATTGCGGGGTCTCTATGTGCCCGGCAAACCCGGCAAGCACCGGTGCCCAAAGTGTGCAATTTACTTTCTCGGTTACCCGAAATGGCACCGAGACCACGATCATCTCAATCCCAGGGTTCATTACGGTTCTTCTCGCCCTTGGTCTGCTCTCACTTCTTTTCGGAATAATCCTCAACCGCCGCATGAGTAAAGCAGAAGATCAGTCGTAGCAAGGAGCAACGGCCATGAGCATGATTCATATCCTCCACCCGAAGGCTGAACAAGAAGCCGATCGCCGTCGTTTGGCTGCCCGGGACGAAGCCGCGAAGGCGCCAACCCAAGCCGCAGCCGTCAGTACCTCGCGCCCACTGACCGAGCCGGCCGCCGTTGCCTCGCCAGCGCCACAAGTTTCGTCCAGTCGCCCCTCGGTTGCTAAACGCATAACATCCCAATCCACCGATATTGACCCGCTGCTTAATCCAGACCCGCTGATGTTCGGTGCATCTCCGGCACCATCGGCCCCCGAACCTGAAGCACCAGCTGCTCCGGAAGCCGCGAGCGTATCTCCTCAGAACAACGTCCAAGGGCCAGCAAGCCAGCCCGCCGAAAAAGTACCGCCCAAAAAATCCGGCATCACCGATGCCCTTTCTGGTTTCGGGGCCGGCTTGCGCGGTGACGATGCCTTCAGCAAAGTGAGCGGCCACACCGCCGGCAGCATCACCGGGACAGCCGCAAATGTCGTGAGTGGTACGGCGACCGGGATCGGCGGGGTGAACTCGGTTTCCGGCGCGCTCGGCGGCGGCCTCCTGCCCAGTGTCTCCGAGGCCATGTTGGGCGTTGATCCAGGCAAGGTAGCAAAACATGTAGGCGTTGGCCTGCAAGCCGGTGCGTGGATGGCCAAGGAAGCCTCCGGCGAAAAACCCACCGACGTAGCGGGCGAAGCTCGCAAAGACTACGTAGCTGCAGACATGCAACGAATGGTAGCCCGCAAAAACAAGACGGGCATGCTTAAGTCTGCGGTCCTGAAAGCCCTTGCAGCAAAGAGGCTCGGCGATGCGGTTCAAGATGGAGGGCATCGAGCAACATACGAGGGCACGATGGAAGAGTCTGAGAAGCTTAATGCGGCGCGCCCTGAAACCAGCGGCCTGACAAAAGCAATGCAGATGGCCGCTTTGCCAGGCCAAGCTCTCAAAAAAACTGGCGAAACAATCACGGGCGCAGATGGTGAAGAAGATCTACTTAAGGGCAATTTGAAAACTGCAGCAGCGGTCTCCGCCTTAGGCCTCGGCACCCAAGCAGCCACAGCTGGCCTAGCAACCGCCGGCCATATTGTGGCTCCAGGATTGGGTGGCGTGACCGCCTCCACCGCGGTTAAAGGCACCGGGTACGCAGCCAGGGCCGCCGGAACACTGCTTTCAAAACCTTTCCAATGGCTGGGTGGCAATGACCAAGATCAGGCTGACGCCCACGACAAACACCTTGATGGCGGCAGTGCCGAACAGCGCGCCGCCGGCACCGCCCAGACCCAAGCCGGCAGCATTTTGCATCGCGGTTTTAGGTCACGGGGTCAAGCAACCGGTGAAGGCGGCGTTGGCTGGGAGAAGTCCGGCGCTAAGACTGCAGACCCCGCCCCGGTTGCCGGCGAAAGCTACAAAGAGGGCGGCATCACCGGCTGGCTTAAGGGGTTGTGGAGCTCAGGTAAGCACCAAGCTAAGACCGAGGCGTCACATGCCGTCGATGACGTGAAGACCACCGCACTTAATGCGCGTAAGACTGCCGTTGACGCCAAGGATTCAGCCAAGGGATTCGGCAGCAGGATCAAGGACAAACTCTCCTCATGGTGGTCGAAGTTAACCGGTCCCAAAAAACCGGCTGAAGAGGATCAAGGCATGGAGATGACCTCAAGGTAATTGCACCTGAGAACTCGATTTGAGTAAGGCCTCCCATTTTTTCGGTGGTTGCTTTGTTGGTCGGGAAAGAAATCAAACGTCGGGTAAATTAGCGCGCTTCCCCATATAATGAAATTAGGACCGGCTTGGTCCCTATAGTGCCATGACGACACGCCTTCGGCGAATGGCTGGTCGGTAATTTCGAAGGTTGAGTAGATGTTGTTTACTC
>CAMDKJ010000149.1 GCA_945900705.1 Bifidobacterium breve
CTGCTTCGATGGGATCTATCCGGTTGAGTTACCCGAAGCACAGTTCTTAGGTAAGCAGCTACTTGAAGGTATTGAGCGACGCGCACTTGACGGCACTTTTGATATCGAGGGCGTCAACACCATGGTCGGCGGCGGCGCCGCCGATGCGCTGGAAAGGCCATGACGGGCGCCTCATACGCGGCGGCCGGAGTTGATGTTGAAGCCGGGGAGCGCGCGGTTGCTCTAATGCGGGCTTCGGTAAAGGCGGCTCAGCGGCCGGAGACGGTCGGAGACTTCGGGGGATTCGCCGGGCTCTTTGATGCATCAGCGCTAACCAAATATCGCAAGCCACTGCTTGCCACATCTACCGACGGAGTTGGTACCAAGGTTGCGGTTGCTCGCGCGATGGATGTGCACGACACCATCGGGATTGATCTGGTAGCGATGGTTGTCGATGACCTAGTTGTTGTTGGTGCCGAACCCCTTTTTCTAACTGATTACATTGCGACCGGCGCGGTGGTGCCAGAGCGGATTGCGGCGATCGTGTCAGGCATTGCAACCGGGTGTCAGTTAGCCGGTTGCGCGTTACTGGGTGGCGAGACCGCGGAGCACCCCGGCTTAATGGCTCCTGATGAGTACGACGTTGCCGGTGCAGCCACCGGAGTTGTAGAAGCCGATGCACTACTTGGTCCTGATCGAGTTTTAGCTGGCGATGTAGTGGTGGCCATGGGGGCATCGGGCCTGCACTCAAATGGATATTCACTTGCGCGATATGTGCTCCTAGGTGACAAAGGGCCGGGCTTAAACACCTATCTGCCGGAGCTTGATCGCACGGTGGGCGAGGAGTTACTTGAGCCGACTCGCATCTATGCGAAAGATTGTCTGGCGCTAATTGATGCGGTGACTGTGCACGGCTTCAGCCACATTACCGGTGGTGGGCTAGCCGCCAATGTTGCTCGGGTGCTGCCCGCGCACTTGGCCGTAGAGATTGATCGAAGTACTTGGTCGCCACTGCCGATCTTCAACTTGATTCGCCAATTAGGTGCCGTAGATCAACTTGAACTTGAGCGCACATTGAATATGGGGATCGGCATGGTTGCGATTCTGCCAGCTGTCGATGCGCAAAAGGCAATTGATTTGCTAGCGGCCCGAGGGGTCAGCGCATGGGTTTGTGGCGTGGTGCGTGCCCGCTGGGATGGCGAGGTGGGCGACTCTGCTGCCAAAGGCGGCGGCGGTGGCGCGGTAATGCTGGTCGGCCAGCACTAACAACCTAGAGCTAGTCGGCTGGGTCGTCGTAATATTTAGCGTAGGGGTCGTCCTCAATCGGATCACCCAACGCATCGACAGCTTCCGATCGTGGTTGCTCTACGTGATTGCCTGCACTACCAGCCAACTCTGCTTGCAGCCGATCAAAATCGGTCTGTGGCCCGCCGTACTTCAATTCACGGGCAACCTTGGTTTGCTTGGCTTTTGCCCGGCCGCGCCCCATGGCTCGACCCCCTCATCCGGGGCAAGTGCCCCAGTCGTGTGGACGGAAATTGCTGCTGCGACCGGGTTATCCGAGCCGCTGAGCGTGGGCTCAGACTACCTGCTGCCCGGGCTCACTGAAAGCACCGGTTGCGATTTTGTCCTCGGCCAGCGACTCAGCCGCTACCACGGGGGTACTCCCCTCTTGCTGGGCCCGGGCCAAAACCTGCTGCGTGGTGCCGAAAACCTGCATAGTCCGGGCCCGGGCCCGTTCCAGGTCACAGCCATTGAGTTCTTCGGCCACCTGGATCACGCCCCCGCAGTTGACCAGAAAATCGGGGGTGTAGAGCACCCCGCGGGCGGCCAGCACGTCAGCGACGGCAGGGCTCGCCAGTTGATTATTGGCCCCCCCACAGATCAACGGGGTGCTCAGGGTTTGGGCCAGCTCCATCGTCACGAACCCGCCCATGGCATTGGGCGATAGCACTTCAAGGTCAATCGCGAGTAGTTGATCGGTTGAGTCCATGACCTGGACTTGCGGGTAGCTGGTCGTGACCGCGGTCAACGCTGCCGCCGACGGGTCGACAACATAAACCACCGCCCCTTCGTCAATCAAATGGCCAATTAGCCGACCACCGACTTTGCCAGCGCCGATTACCCCGATCCGGCGTGCGGCCAGCTCCGGGGTGCCCCAAACATGTGCCGCGGCAGCCCGCATCCCCTGCCAAACTCCGACAGCGGTCAAGATCCCGCTATCGCCAATACCCCCATTTTCGGGTGATCGACCGGTCGTCCATTGGCAGGTTTGGCCGATGGTGTCCATATCGGCGACGCTCATGCCGACGTCACCCGCGGTTATATAGCGACCATTTAGTGAACTGACCAGTCGGCCAAATGCGTGCAAAACCTCGACCGACTTGTTGGTGGGATCCCCGAAGATAACGCCTTTGCCACCACCATGGCGTAGCCCCGCCAACGCATTTTTATACGTCATCGCACGTGAGAGCCGCAGCGCGTCTTGGCGGGCCGCCATCTCGGGTTCGGGCCGATCGGCATAGAGAGACATCCGGACACCACCAAGTGCTGGGCCGAGTGCGGTTGAATGTAGCGCGATGACCGCTTGCATTCCACTGGCCTGGTCGAATGCGACGAGCAACTGCTCATGGCCGGTGAAATCCTGCCAAGGATCTCCATTACTTGGGGTGGGCATGCCGGTCCTTTCGCTGTTATTGGGGCAATTCATCAGAAATATGGTCGAATTGCCCGTTTTTGCTTGCTGCCGAGGTGAGTGGGTGGAACAGTAGGGGCGTTCGGTCTCGAAAGGTTAGCCGAGTAGCCCTGTGCGGGAGGTAGAAGTGTCTGGACGTAGCCCGGATATAGAGCAATTGCTCACTCCAGCTGAAGTTGCGGCGCTTTTTAGAGTCGATCCCAAGACGGTCACGCGCTGGGCCAAGGCGGGCAAGTTGACTTGCATCAGAACCCTTGGTGGCCATCGCCGGTATCGGGCGGGCGAGGTGCAGGCGCTCCTTGAAATCCAAGGCCCCACGCGGCCGATCCAGTAATGGTTAGTTTTACGTAACCACCTGTATACCCACACGTAACCTCCTGTACCCTGTGAGGCTAGCGCGCGTTCAATTGCGGCAGGTCAATTAGAGGTGGGCAAATGCTGGAGATCGTCGGCTACATAGATGCTGGCACTGGTTCTTACCTATTGGCGGCGATTGCTAGCGGCGCGGCCGGCACCTGGTTCTTTCTGCGGTCAAAGTTTGCGGATTTGCGGGGCCGCGGTTCCAAGAACTCTGAGCAGACTTCCGACAGCACAATCTCCGAGTAGTGCCCGCGGTACCCACGGGGTCGGCGAGTTTTCGAGATCCCGAGAATGCCGCCTTCTTTCACGAAGGTACTTGGTATCGAATCGCCGGACCATCATCGGCTCAAGCCTTGAGCCTGCTACGTGGGTCACCTTTATACGGGGCCTTGGTCGGCGATGGATCCCTACTTTCATATGAGAGCGTAGACGCTGAATTAGCACCGAAAGTCCTGCACGCATACGCCACGAAATCAGGGCGCCGCCCGCAGGCAGCTGCTGTGGTCTACAGCGTCGAGACCGCCCCGCTAATCACTTACCCATGGGAGTGGCCCAACTCGCTCCTCGAAGCGGCGGCCAAGTTGACCCTGTCTTTGCGAATGCAGCTTCTTGAAGTGGGGCTCGATCTAAAGGATGCATCGGCGTTCAATGTGCAATTCGTTGGGATGAAGGCGGTATTCATTGATATCGGTTCAATTGAGATGTGGCGACCGAATCCCTCCTGGAATGCATCGCGGCAGTTCATCGAGAATTTCATCAATCCGCTCGCAGTCGGATCAGGGGAGCAGGTAACCGCGGCCGATGCCTGGGAGTTGTCAAGGCACCGAGGTCTCAAGTCGAGCGCTGCTCGGCAACTTCTTCCGCGGAGTAAGCGCCGGAGTTTTTCATTGCGGCTATTACAAGCGACGACGAGGCCGGTTGCAGCCAATGCGCCCAGCGAGACTGAATTTGCTGAAAGGGCTGCGCGCAATCAGGATTTGGCGCTAAAAGCCACTCAGGGTTTGACCCGCAGGCTGCTAAAGCAGGTGACGAAATTACATGGCACCGCCCACCGCACCACCTGGGTTGATTACGGCACTCGCGAGCACTACGGCAGTGACGACCTAGTGCGAAAGTCGGATTTCGCCGCAAATTTCGTGAAGGCTGCACCGGGGCGGGGTGAGCTCGTACTTGATGTCGGCGGTAATGATGGGTTTACCGCGGCCCACCTTGTCCGTAACGCCAATGCAAATGTCGTCGTCCTTGATGCTGATGCCGGTGCACTTGATGTGCTTCACGCGGGTATTTCAACCACCCCGGATCTAGTTGGCCGGGTCACGCCGATACTCGGTGACATCACCAATTTAATGCCGGCCGCTGGCTTACTGGACGCGGAGTTCGCGGCCTTTACCGAGCGAGTTCACCCAACTGCGATCACCTGCCAAGCAGTCCTCCATCACGTCGTGATTACCCAAGGCACTCCAATGGTGTTCGCGGTCGATGCGCTCGCCCGTTTCGGGGTCCCGGTTCAGATCGAGTTCGCAAACGAAGATGATGCGAAGGTAAAAGTCTTACTCGCGCAGATCCCT
>CAMDKJ010000150.1 GCA_945900705.1 Bifidobacterium breve
AACTCGAGCCTGGGCATCGAGGCGGTCAGGGTCAAGTTGGGCGTCGTGGGGGAAGCGCACATTCGGCAACCGCAATCGCACCCGCGGTTCACCAGCTGCGCCAACAACCACAGGTATGACCGGCTCGCCGTCACCAATAACACCATCAGCAAGTTCGGGGACTTCAACAACATCGGCGATTACCACCGTGACGTTATCGGGGGCACCGCGCTCGAGCGCCAAATCAACCAACGCGGTTACGCAACCGGTTGGGTCACCTTGGCCGAGGATTTCAGCAATCTCATTAAAACTCAAAACACCAGATAAACCGTCTGAACAAAGTAGATAACGATCACCAACACGGGCCTCACGCATTGATAAGTCAGGCTCGACGGGATTGATGCCATCTACAGCTCGCATCAGGAGTGATCGCTTCGGATGTATTGCTGCGTCAGCTGGGGAAAGACTGCCCCCATCGATCAAAGATTGGACATAAGTGTGGTCGTGCGTCAATTGCACAAAATCATTCTCACGGAGTAGATATGCGCGCGAATCACCAACATGCACAAGTGCGATGCGATCTTCAAGCCAATAGATACCCGTGACGGTGGTACCCATACCCGTTAGTTCGGGGTCAGCGGAAATAACATCACCTATTGCGATCCCAACGTCGTCGATGGCATCGGCAAGTGCTCCCAACACATCATTTACTTCGGGTGGGCTGGCTTCAAGATTGGCAACCGTTGCCACCGCAGAAGCCGAGGCAAGTTCACCAGCGGCATGACCCCCCATGCCATCGGCAACAAGAAGGAGTCTTGGGCTGGCGTATCCGGAGTCCTCATTCCCGCGCCGGATTAGGCCGACGTCGGAGCGGGCTGCGTAGCGAAGTTGCAGTGACATCTCGCATTACCTCTGTAACTGCAAGGTGGTTCGGCCAACGCGAAGTGGCACGCCAACCGGGAGCACGGTTGGAGTTGTGATTCGTGTTCTATCAATCCACGTGCCATTTGTTGAACCGAGGTCTTCAACAACCCAAGCGCCTTCTGATGGATAAACCCGCGCATGTCGACTCGATGCGTAATCGTCTTCAATGACGACGGTGGAGTCAGGGGCGCGACCGATGGTCACCTGCGCGGTATTTAGTGGGATGACCGTGCCGGTAAGCGGCCCTTCGGTGACAACGAGTTTGGTGCCGCGCACCTTTGCCTGCCTAGCGACCTTGGCAGGTTTAGGGGCCTTGGGTTGCCGGGGTCGACCGGTGGGCCGAGCTTCAGCAGGTTGGCGCAGATCTTTGCGCAATACCAAGACGGTCATTAGGACAAATAACCACAGTAGGCCTAAGAACGCCAGGCGGACGAGGGTGAGCGCGAGCTCGGACACGATCAGCCGCTCCGGAACACCAAAGTGGTCGAACCCAAGGAAACCGAGCCACCATCTTCAATGGCTGTTTCGGTGATCTTGACTCCGTTGACGAAGGTGCCATTTGTCGAACCTAGATCACGCACGAGCACCGGTTGGCCCAGGATTATTTCGCAGTGATTGCGTGAGCAACCTGGGTCTTCAACCCGAATATCGGTCTCACTGCCGCGACCCAATCGAGTAATCGCGCGCACCAATGGATAAGCGGTATCACCAAGAATCAAACGCGGCTGGTCCGCGACCGGGGCATTGCTGCCGGCTTGTTTGGCGCTTACTTCGGCGCGGGCCTCACTGCGCACCCGGAAGATACCCGTTTCGAGATCCTCGTCGGTACTTATTGTCACGGTCACCGACCCGAGCAAGGTGTACTGCTGTTCGGCTCCATAAGCCTTGACCAAATCAGCCAGCTCCGACTGCAGGGCATCGCGAAATACGGCCAAGCGCTTGTAGTCGTGGTCGGAGAGCTCAACATTGAAGATATTCGGGATGACGGTGCGATCGCGGCCGGTCACCGCCGCCCGGTCATCAATTTCGCGCTGCAAAGCAGCGGCAATCTCGACAGGTTGCACCTCAGCCTTAAAAGCACGGGCGAAAGCGCCATTGACCATGCGGTCGAGGGAGTCCTCGAACCGTTCGAGCAAACCCACTTGTACTCCTTGACTATCAGTTGAATCGGTTAACCTTGATGGTAACCCGCCGGGAAGGGGCCAGCGGGGAGGCGCCCGGGGGGCGGAGCCGGTGAATCCGGCGCCCGCGATTTACTGCTGGATTAAATGAGGCCGCCGTCGATACCTGGCACGCGTTGCCAACGCCCGATTAGGCGAAACTGATGGCGGGCAGGCATTAAATCGTGGTTGAATTCGCAGGCCTAAGTATCTAGGTTGAGTCAGCCGGTTTACCCATCGAATGGAGTAGTAAATGAGTCTCCCCCGCACCCTGAGCATGTCAGTGATCGCGGCAACAATTGCGTTTACTATGTCGTCGCTCCCTGCCCAAGCGGCGACGCTCTCGCCGCCGGTCGTCGCCGATGCCTACTCCGTAATGCTCACCGCATCGCAGGCTCAGGCGTTGGGGGTAAAAAAGCATTATTTAGCTGAATTCTCAGTCGCATCTGCCACCAAGGGCACACCGCACGCTCCGTGGTTTTGTGATTTGACGGGCGGCAACGGGATCGCAGGCCAAGGCGCAGGGAGCCTGCTAACTTCTACTTTTGCTGACATCAGTGGCGATTGGATATTTGCGGTCGACCAGACCATCCATTGGTACGCAAATGAGCAGTCGGCCAAGAAGGCCTACAACGCCACCGTGAAGCAGGTCAAGAGTTGTGTGGGGCAACAGATGGGCGACTCATCAGAGGTTTCTGGTGAGACGACCTACTCCGTCCCCACCATATTGACCAACGGCACCAAGAAGGCGAAGGATGGCGATCAGTTCCTCTGGATCAACTCCAAGACCATTGATTCCGACGCCACGGCAACCGTCTCCGATGACGAATACCAAACGGTGCGCACCTTCGGTAACTTCATCCAGTTCCTGGAAATCGAATCAGAGGGCCTCGACGCGACACCTTTTACCAAGAAGCAGATCGCGACCTTAGACAAGATGACCGATTCACTCGGAGATGCTTGGCAAGCGAAGTTCATGTAGCTCGATACCCGCGGGATACAGGGGCTAGGCAGGCGCCTGTATCGTTCGCTTTGCGCCGAAAGGCGTGAGCGCGAGTGGCGGAATAGGCAGACGCGCACGGTTCAGGTCCGTGTACTCGAAAGGGTGTGGGGGTTCAACTCCCCCCTCGCGCACCACCAGTTTCTGTGTGACGTTTTCCCTGGTCAGAGCGGGAATGTCTTGATGAGCGTCTTGACGAGCTCGGATGGCGCGTTGTCCATCACGCCGCGCTGAGATCGTTCGGGGAGCCACGACCGCCTTCTACTACCACTTCGGCGGCAAGGAGGAGCCCTTCGATCAGGCCTTTGCCGCGTGCCTCGCCGACATCCTCGTGCCGGTCATGATGGGAACTGAACAGCCCGCTCCCGCTTGAGTTCCCAGCGAGCGATGGACCGCAGGTGCACCTCGTCGGGCCCGTCGAAGATCCGAAGGCCACGGTGCCAGCCGTACATGCGTGCGAGCGGTACGTCGTCGGTCATGCCCATCCCGCCGTAGATCTGGATTGCCCGGTCGATGACCGCGCAGGCCATCCGCGGTGCGATGACCTTGATCGCGGCAATCTCCATGCGGGCAGTCTTGGCGTCGCTCTGATCGATTATCCAAGCGGCCTTTAGGGTGAGAAGGCGTGCCTGCTCGATCTCGATGCGGGATTCGGCGATATCGCGCTGAATGGTCCCCTGGTCCGATAGCGGTCCGCCGAACGCCACTCGACTCTTCGCTCGGTCGACCATCATCGCGAGGGCACGCTCGGCGGCGCCGATGGCACGCATGCAGTGGTGGATACGGCCGGGGCCAAGGCGAGCCTGCGCGATCATGAATCCGTCGCCTGCTTCCCCGAGAAGATTCGAGACGGGAACACGGACGTCCTTGAAGAGGATCTGTGCGTGACCGTGCTGGTCATAGTGGCCGAGGACGGGAAGTGATCGCTCGATGGTGACGCCGGGGGTGTCCCGGGGGACTAGGACCATCGACTGCTGCCGGTGGGCCGGCCCGTCGGGATCGGTCTTGCCCATGACGATGAAGATCTGACAGCGCGGGTCCATCGCGCCACTCGCCCACCACTTGAGCCCGTTGATGACCCACGCATCGCCATCGCGCTCAATCGAGCAGGTGATGTTCGTGGCGTCGCTGCTCGCGACCGCAGGCTCGGTCATGACGAACGCGGAGCGCATCGTGCCATCGAGGAGCGGCGCGAGCCAGGTCGCCTTCTGTTCGGGTGTTCCGAACAGGTGCAGGGTCTCCATGTTGCCGGTGTCGGGGGCTTGACAGTTGATCGCCTCGGGGAGGATGTCCATGCTCCAGCCGGAGATCTCGGCCAAGGATGCATACTCGGTGTTCGTGAGCCCGCTCTCGGCAGGCAGAAACAGGTTCCATAGGCCGCGTCCACGCGCTTCGGCCTTTAGCTCCTCAACGATGGGGGGGAGGGTGGAGTCGTCAGGGCCGACACTTGCCCGGTAGCGGTCGTACTCCTTCTCCGACGGGAGCACGCGGGTGTTGAGGAAGTCCCACAT
>CAMDKJ010000151.1 GCA_945900705.1 Bifidobacterium breve
GGATTCGCCGAGATTGGCGCGGCGGATGCGGCATCCAAACTGCAGGTCAGGTGGCCAGCGCGGGCGCGAGCTAAGGCAATTTGCCCAACCGCTCGGGTGGCTGGATTGAGCAACGTATAACCGGACAGATGCAGATGTGCCCCGGCGCAAAATAGCGAGTCGGATATTTGAGAGGGCGCTAAAAATGAGTTGGCGCCAGGATCTGGCAACATCGTGCGCTCACCGGTGGAGTCCACAATTATTATGCAAGTGCCGGTCGGGGCACCCGTGACCTCGGTGGCGTGCAGATGGACACCCGTGTACGCGAATGAATGCCGGAACATCGTGGCGAAGACATCCGTGCCGAGTGCACCTATTAGGTGCACACTCTCACCGAGGTGCGCCAGCCAGGATGCGGTGTTGGCGCCCGCGCCACCCGGACGCACACTGATCTGCGCCCGGGTGTCACTGGCATAGTTAATGGGACCACTGGTGACCGCGGTGATATCAATCAAGAGGTCACCGACCAGCACAAATGGCGCTTTCATCGATCAGGTGCGCTGACGTGGGCAACCGCGATCCTGGCCGCCAAATCGGCATTGCGTAAAATTATGCTGGTATTGACGACCAAGCTGGCGCCGTGTGTTGATCGATGGAAGTGATCAAGTAAGAACGGCGTTACATCTTTGCCTTTGACGCCGCGCTTAGTCGCCAGGCGCATTCCATCTTGCAGTACTCGATCGTGTAAATCCGGGTCGAGCTGCTGATCTTCGGGGATGGGATAGGCCACGATCAGCCCGGTGGAAACTCTCATCGCGCGGCGGGCAGACATGATGGCGGCAACTTCTTCGGGGCTGGCAACTGACCAGGTAACCGGAAATCCGCTATCGCTGAGATAAAAGCCCGGGAAGGCCATGGTGTCGTAGCCCAGGACACCAACATTTAGGGTTTCCAGCCGCTCGAGGGTGGCTCCAACGTCGAGAATCGATTTCACCCCAGCACAAACCACGGTGATGGGGGTCTGACCCAAGGTCGTCAGATCTGCAGATTCATCCCAACTTTGGCGGGCATCGCGATGTACGCCACCCAAGCCGCCGGTGGCGAATACCTCGATTCCGACCAGCTGGGCTAGGTGGCTGGTAGCCGCAACGGTAGTGGCGCCACTGCCGCCTCGGGCGATGATTGTCGCGATATCGCGCACCGAGACTTTGCTAACGTCGTCGCGATTAGCCACCTGGTCTAAATGCCCGCCATCGAGCCCGACGTGGACGGTGCCATCGAGAATCGCAATAGTGGCCGGGATGGATCCTTGAGTTCGGACCGTGGCCTCGACTTCGAGCGCTACCCGAAGGTTCTCTGGGCGCGGTAAGCCGTGGCTGATGATGGTGGATTCAAGGGCCACTACGCCGCGGTTATCGGCAAGGGCTTGGGCGACTTCTGGGGATATGACGATTGGCGGGTGGCTCACCCGATAACCGTATCTTGGTGTCAAATTACCGTATCTTGGCGTCAAGTCGACCGGTTATTGCTGCTAAGAGCCCCTCCTTGTGCAGCCCGGGCCATCTTCAGGGCACATATGGCAGGATAATCAAGTGATGAGCCTTGACCAGCAACTTCGAACCGATATTCAGCGCAGTGGCTACTACCCAGATTTGGTCGCAGATGCGCTGGATACGGCATTGGCGGGGGAACCACTTAAGTCTTATCTGGTGCATCACGAAGCCACTTTTGACCATGACGAGTTGCAGCGCCACGTTACGGTGCTGGCTTTAACTCCAACACGATTGATAGTTGGCCACACGGACGAGCATGGCATTGACGAGATCAACCCCATGCCATTCGCTACCGCTTCAACCGAAGCGGTGCGACTTGAGCGGGTTGATTCGGTAGTTGTCACCCGAGTGGTGAGTGAGCCGGCCAAGTATCAACCCGGTGGAGCGACTTCGGAGGTGGTTTTAACCATCGGTTGGGGCGCCGTCAGCCGAATCGATTTAGAGCCAGCTAGTTGTGGTGATCCGCAGTGCGATGCCGAGCACGGGTACACCGGAACATCGAGTAATGATGACCTTTCAGTGCGGGTATCCGAAGTTGCCGACGGCGCCGATGTCGTAGCCCAAGCATTAGCGTTCGCTGCGGCCCTGTCCCAGGCGACCGCGGCTCGGCTGCGTTAGTACTTGCCGACCATCAAGTCGGGATTGGCCCCGACGAGTTTGGCCGAGGTCGGGTCGTCCGCCGCTGCCAGCGTTGGTGTCCCTGGCTATACGGATGTTCTTAATCTTGGTGATTTGCAACATGTGGTGGTTTGTCTAATAGACGGCTTGGGCTGGCGGTCACTTCAGGAATTCGGCGCCCACGCGCCCGCACTAATTGCGCTGGCGGGTAGCCCGCTGCATTCGGTGTTTCCCACAACAACCCCAACGGCGCTTGGCTCCTTTGGCACCGGGCAGTTACCCGGAGCCCACGGGCTGGTCGGCGCCACCTTCTTTTTGCCCGAAACTCGGCAGGTGTTGGCTCCACTGCGTTGGAAGAAGGATCCACTCCCTGTAATGGTGCAGCCGGAGACCACCGTGTTCGAGCGGGTGGCGCGCCACGGGGTGCGGATGACTTCGGTGGCACCTGCCAAATACGAATTATCCGGACTGACGGCGGCTGCCCTGCGAGGTGGAATTTATCAAGTTGCCGAAGACACGGCGCAGCGCGTAGCTGCGGTGCAAGCCGCGGTCAGCGGGGCGGCGAAATCATTTACCTATGTCTATTGGTTTGAACTTGACCGGATCGGTCACAAAAGTGGGGTCGGCAGTGCACCTTGGCTGGCGGGGCTGGGCCGGGTTAATGCCCTGGTTGACAACTTGCTTCAGCAATTACCACCCGAATCGGCAATGATCGTCACGGCCGACCACGGCATGGTCAATTGCGAATCCGCCGGTCATGTCGCGATAGAACGGAACCAGGAATTAAGCGCGGATGTGGTTTTAGTCGCAGGGGAGCCACGGGCCCGGCACCTATATGTGAACCCGGGTTGTGCTGAGGCGGTGGCCACCCGGTGGTCGCAGTACTTGGGAGCAAAGGCGCAGATATTCACCAAAGAGCAGATAATCGAATCCGGGTGGTACGGACCAACTGACCCAGATATTGCAGATCGAATCGGCGATGTGGTGGCGGTGGCTGAAGGCATCACGATGTTTACAAGTTTGGTAGACGTTAAGTCGTCGGCCCTCCTTGGCCAGCATGGCGCGCTCACCGCGGATGAAATTGAGATCCCCGGGCTCATAGTTCGGACTTGAGGGGAGTTCGGCGACACCGATATGGCACCATGACGCCGTGGCCGAACTTATCTTCTTCGCGGGCACGATGGACTGCGGTAAATCAACCCTGGCGCTGCAGACCGATCACAATCATTCGTCGCGGGGCAGATCCGGCTTAGTTTTCACGCGACTTGATCGTGCTGGTGAGTCGGTCTTATCAAGTCGGCTTGGGTTGAGTGTCAGTGCCTTCGAGGTTACCGAATTACTTGATATCCGCCAGCATGTTGTTGATGCACTTTCACATGGTGAGCGAATTGATTACCTTATTTGCGATGAGGCCCAGTTCTATACCGAGCTACAAGTTGAGCAACTTGCGACGATCGTTGATGAACTCAATATTGACGTGTACGCCTTCGGAATTATGACCGACTTTCGGACCCGATTATTTCCTGGTTCTGCTCGGCTGGTTGAACTGAGCGATCGGGTGCAAGTTTTGCAGGTCGAAGCATTGTGTTGGTGCGGGGCGCGGGCAATTCACAACGCGCGAACCGTAGATGGCGTCGTGGTCGTCGAAGGCAGCCAAGTAATGGTCGGTGACGTGGGCGATGGCGCGGCTGCGCGTGATGATATTCCGGTCGTCTCATACGAGGTGCTTTGCAGACGGCACTACCGAGCTCGAAAAACCACAATAAGTGCTGGGGCAGAACATATGTCACGTGAGCCATTACCTTTTGAGGCTTAGTACTCGACGGCTAGGCACTACGGGCTTTAAAGGGTCGGTTAAAGTTAAACGTCATCCCCTCGGGTGGCACCAAAAAGGATCTCATCCCAGCTCGGCACGCTAGCGCGCTTGCCTTTGACCTTCGGCTTTGGAGCAGGTTTGGCGGCCGGCCGAACCGGCGGCTTCTCGGTTAGCTCAGCCATTGGGATTAGCACATCAAGGACATGAGTTTGTTCTTCCACCGCGAAAATCTCCACCGGCGGGGCATCGGGTACGGCCGATAGGCGCGGGCGGTCAATTTCGACCTCTACCTCTACCTTGATCGCGGGTGCCTGCTCGTCGGTGATGTAGTCAAAGATCTGATCGTCGCTGACGCCCATGAGGCGGCGGGCGGTTTCATCAATAGGGTGCACGGTTCGACCAACATTGTCATACGTCCAAGACGCCTGCTGGGCTTCACTGTGGCTCGCAAAGTAAACAAGTACAACCCACTTACCATTTGCGCGCCGGGCCGCATCCCACGAGATATCGGTGGCACCATCAGCACTTAAAACCAGGGCAACGGTCT
>CAMDKJ010000152.1 GCA_945900705.1 Bifidobacterium breve
GGCAGTGCCAACGGGGGTACCCGGGTCGGGTTTGTTGCGATAAGTGCCTTCTCCCGCTTTGTCCACTTGGCGAGCAACTCAGCTGACGGGGCAGTGCCCATGAGGCCTGGGTGGAAGATGCCGGTGTATGAGACACCTGGGATGTGGCGTGATGTTGCCTTGCCACCACGGAAGTCCCAGATCGCCTTGTAGGCATCCGGGAACTGATCAACGAGGAATCCGCCGCCATTTTCCGTCGGGAACACACCCGTGTAGCCCCAGCCCTCGCCGGAGATACCATCGGGGTTGTCCACGAGGCGGTCACCATCTGGATCACCACATGGGCCGCCGTCGAGGATATCGACCACGAGTAGGTCACCTGGTTTTGCGCCCTCAACCCGAAACGGGCCCGAGAGTACGTGCACACCAGCAAGTGGTGCATCGCGCACATCGTCGGCCGAGTCATTGTTACGGATTGCCCCGTCGAACCACTCACGGCAATCTGCGTGGAAACTGTCACCGGGCTTCACCGTCACGTTGTGTGGGATGTCCGGATGCCAGCGGTTGTGACCGACGTGCTTTTGATCCGTGAACGACTTTTTGTTGTCAAGCGGGAATAGATTCTTTGGCATTAGCACTCCAAATTGTTGTTAGAGGGGCTGATAAATAAACATTTGTCAAACTGGTCAAGCAGCTACCGGTGCCTTCAACTTCACGTAGAGACCAGCAAAGAGCACAATTCCAACCACGGCCAGAACTATGGCTAGCGTCCCAGACTCAATGTCCGCAATGCGTCCGGTCAAGAGCAAGAAGGACGGGACAAAGCCCGTCACAAAACCCTGAACGACAGCCACTCCACCCGTGTATCTTCCTAAGTTGTCTCTCTTAAGAGCGAGCAATAGATAGAACAGCAACCACAGGAATGCCCAGTACAGCCAGATGACACCGAAAACTGGGTCGCCAGCATTGAAGGACACTAAGGAGAAAAACACCGCCGCGATAGCGACGTACAGTGAAAACATTCCTAAACCAGTGCCATCCAGGTTGAAAAAGAGATTGAAAGCCACGTATAAATATGTGAAGCCGAACAAATAAAGTCCAGAGGCTCCCAGAATAGTTGTCATGTCACCATTTGCATTTATGATTAAATACGTTGGTGTAATTACCTGCAGGATTCCCACAAAAATATTAAGCGGTGCTGCAGATTTACTGTCAATCCAGCCGAGCAACATCGTCCCATTTAGGAAGAGAACTGCACCGACGTATAGCAACCCAACCGCGCCCATATGCTCCACCTTTCATTTGCACGCTGCTACCCCCCAATTAGCGGGCAGCGTGCGCGTCGATTCGCCTTAGGGAGGAATGTCCTCGCACAATTGGGCTGTGTCAACCGAAATTGATTATTTGGTATCATCAATTTTGCCAGCGGGGTAGGCTCGTCCCCGAGGGCCGCACCTGCTCCGCGCGAAGGGATGGCATAAGTGGCGTACGCGGTAGCACCTTGGTCACTTGACGCCGGCCAAGCGGTGCTGGAGTTATTGCCCACCGACGAGCGAATTATCCTCCCTGCCCTGCAAGCCGTGCAGCACGGTTTCGGCTACGTGCCGAAGGAGGCGGTTGCCCTCATTGCGAACTCACTTAATGTTTCGGTTGCCGACGTACACGGGGTACTCACCTACTATCACGAACTGCGTACCACGGCGCCCGCCCCGATAACTGTCGCGATCTGCGTTGCTGAAGCCTGCCAAGCCACGGGAGCACGCGAGTTAGTTGCGCACGTTGGTGCGAACCTGGCTCCGGTAGGCGGTAGGTCCGACGACGGCCAAGTGGATGTGGTCGAGGTTTTCTGTCTCGGTAACTGCGCACTCGGCCCCGCTGCGCTCATTAATGAGCGGCTAGTCGGGCGTCTTACACCGAAGTCACTTGAATCCGCACTTGCCGATACGCGGGCGGCACTATGACGACGACCATTTACGTACCAATTGATAGTGCCGCAACTTCGGTCGGAGCAAACGCGGTTGCCAAAGCAATTGTGGCCGAAGCCACTAAACGTAATTTGGAAATCAAGTTGGTGCGCAACGGTTCACGCGGGCTGCTCTGGTTAGAGCCACTGGTTGAAGTCGAGACAGTTGAAGGTCGAGTTGGTTACGGCCCAGTGACCGCAGCCGATGTTGCTGCACTTTTCGATTCGGATTTCTTAACCGGGGCAGCTAACGCTTATTCTGTTGGCTTGGTTGATGAAATCCCATGGCTAGCCGATCAGCAGCGAGTGACATTCGCGCGCGTTGGTGTTATCGATCCCCTTGATATCAAAGACTATGAGGCGCATGGTGGTCTCGCGGGCCTGCGCACCGCCATTGCACTCGATCAGTCAGCCATAGTTGAAGAGGTACTTGCATCTGGCTTACGCGGTCGCGGTGGAGCTGGGTTCCCCGCCGGCATCAAATGGCGCACGGTGATGGAGACCAGCGCAGATCAAAAATATGTCTGCTGCAACGCCGATGAAGGTGACAGCGGCACCTTTGCCGACCGCATGTTGATGGAGGGCGATCCATTCACTCTTATCGAAGGTATGACTATCGCCGGCATTGCAGGTGGTGCGACCAAAGGCCTGATCTATATCAGATCCGAATACCCGGATGCAATTGCCACCATGAACGCCGCCTTACTGAACGCGCGTGAATACGGGATGCTCGGCACCGACGTACTTGGTAGCGGTAAGACCTTTGATATTTCGGTACGAGTTGGTGCCGGCTCCTACGTTTGCGGTGAAGAAACCGCGATGCTCGAAAGCCTTGAGGGTAAACGTGGGATGGTACGAGCCAAGCCACCAATTCCAGCACTGCAGGGGCTTTTCGGTAAGCCCACCATTGTCAACAATGTCCTGACATTGGCATCCGTGCCAATGATCATGGCTCAGGGGGCGGCGGCCTACCAAGCCCTGGGCTCCGACCGCTCACGCGGTACCCAGGTATTTCAACTAGCCGGCAATATTGCCCGCGGCGGCATCGTCGAACGCGCCTTTGGTATCAGCCTCCAAGAACTCGTGCAGACCTATGGCGGCGGCACCAGATCAGGTCGACCGGTGCGCTCGGTGCAAGTCGGTGGACCACTCGGTGCTTACTTCCCGGCCGACGGGCTAGAAGTCGCCATGGATTACGAAGCGCTCCTCGCGGCCGGCGGCATGCTCGGGCACGGGGGCGTCGTAGTGTTCGACGATTCAGTAGACATGGCGCAGCAGGCGCGCTTCGCAATGGAGTTCTGCGCGAAAGAGTCATGCGGCAAGTGCACACCGTGCCGAGTTGGATCAGTGCGCGGCGTCGAGGTGATCGATAAAGTCATCAACAACATCGATCGCACCGAAAACCTGGAACTACTCAACGATTTGTGCGACCTTATGACCGATGGTTCACTATGTGCCATGGGCGGATTAACACCGATGCCAGTGCTAAGTGCACTGCGCCAATTCCCGGAGGATTTTCAAAAATGACAATCATGCGTGAGCTGGACTATGGCACCCCGAGAAAGACCGCTGAAGCCACCGTCGCTGTCGAGATTGACGGTCACCGGGTCTCGGTGCCCGCAGGCACCTCGGTGCTGCGCGCCGCGAGCGAGGCTGGCATCCCCGTCCCGAAACTCTGCGCCACCGATTCACTCGAGCCATTCGGGTCATGCCGCCTGTGCCTGGTAGAAATTGATGGAAAGAAGGGCACGCCCGCGTCGTGCACTACCCCGTGCGAGGAAGGAATGCGGGTTCACACCACTTCGCCAAAAATTGATCGGTTGCGCCGCGGGGTCATGGAGCTCTACATTTCTGACCACCCACTTGACTGCCTAACCTGCCCGGCCAATGGCGACTGCGAACTGCAGGATATGGCGGGCGTCGTTGGCTTACGCGATGTGCGCTACGGGTACGCCGGTGAGAACCACTTAGATGCACCGACCGACGACAGTAATCCCTATTTCTCCTTCGATGAAAGCAAGTGCATCGTTTGTAGCCGCTGTGTGCGTGCGTGCAGTGAGGTTCAGGGCACATTCGCGCTCACCATCGAGGGCCGGGGTTTCAATTCAAAAGTCAGCCCCGGAGGCCTCAATTTCCTTGAGAGTGAATGTGTTTCATGCGGGGCCTGCGTGCAGGCGTGCCCAACATCAACCCTGCAGGAAAAAGCCGTAATTGAACTTGGTATGCCTACCCGAACCGTGCTGACCACCTGCGCCTACTGCGGTGTTGGATGCACCTTCAAGGCCGAAATGCGCGGTGACGAGCTCGTTCGAATGGTGCCCTACAAGGATGGTGGGGCTAATGAAGGGCACTCATGCGTTAAAGGTCGCTTCGCTTTTGGCTACGCCTCCCACCCAGATCGCGTACTTAATCCGATGATTCGCGAATCCATCACCGACCCTTGGCAGGAAGTAACTTGGGACGAGGCAATCGGTTACGCCGCAAAAAAACTAAAAGCGATTCAGGCGAAGCACGGTGTCGACAGTATCGGCGGCATCACCTC
>CAMDKJ010000153.1 GCA_945900705.1 Bifidobacterium breve
ACTATCGCCGCTTAGAGCCTGCTCAGCTAGTTGCTCACCGGCTTCCTCGGTCGGGGTGCGGCGGGCACCGGCAAGTGCTCGCATCCACTCGCGGGCGGGTTCTTCAACAAAGCGCCACATCAACCAGGCGATCGCCAGCGCGCCGGCGATCAGCCCGAGTAACCCGATGGCGTAGAGCACGCCGCCGTCAATGCCAACCGCATTCATGCCAGCCCGCCAGAGTCCAAACCACACCAAGTGGGTCATGTACAGGGAATAGGAGATAAATCCGCCCAGCACCATGGTGCGAGTTGACAGGGTGCGGGCCAGGCCCCGCCGCGACAAAGCCAAAGCACCGATCCAGGCGATGAGAAAGGGCACGAGAAGTAGATGGAAATACGGCGGCAGCGCCTCGGCATCAGCGCTTAGGTTGGTGGTCGGTGGTTGCGCAGCCGGCAAGTTGCCAAGGAAGACGGCCCCAGCAATAACGATTAAGGGCAAAACTATGGATAAGGTGCTGGCGAGTTTTTGTATGCGTGGCTTTGGATCGGCGGCGGCATCGGGGAGGAAGCGGCGCACGATCAGATATGTAATAGCACCGGCGGTGAATTCGCACAAGATGCGGTAGGTAGAGCCCCAGTTATCCGTGTAGTAAGCGTCAGAGGTTTTCAATCCGTAAACAATGATCGGGATGAGCACGACAACCCAGGCGATCACCAAGACGGTGGTGCTGACCCGTCGATAGAAAACCCAAATTAGCAAAATGAGTAGCGGGAAGATGAGATAGGCGAGCCACTCCATTGACAGCGACCAGGCCACGAAATTCCAGCCCCGTTGCGGGCTCGGGCCCCACTCCTGCACGAGCAACAAGTTCTTGATGAAGTCAACTGGATTAAGCCAGTCGCGACTAAGTGCATCGCCGGTTATTTTTGACTGCGCTACGACGGCAATCCCCGCGACCACCAGCATCACCAAATGCACCGGGTACACGCGGGCTAGGCGCAGCCACCAAAATTCAATCGTCTTGCGGCCGGATAACCGTGGGCCCAGGCGCGTTAAATAGGTGTGGGTGAGGATGAAGCCGGAGAGCGCGAAGAAGAGGTCGACGCCGAGGCGGCCAACGCGCATTACGTCGGGCAAAATCGGGATAGCGAGCCAGCCGAGGGTATTTAGTGGGCCTTGTAGGTGGTAGAGCAGCACCCATGCGGCGGCGACGAAACGGATGCCGGTCAACTGCCGAATGAAGACGTTCACAATAAGTGATGGTGTCACGGACTCACCGGCTTGTTCTGCAGGGCACACCGAAGGCAGCGGCCGAAGGCTAATAGGCTCACTAGGTGCCTGACCGCCTGCTCTTAGATGATCTGCTTTTATCTCGAGCTGCTGTGGATCGAGCCGCGCATCGGCGCGCAGATGAGAATTGGCAAGAACGACGCCTTGCCGACTCCACCACGAGGTTGCTGTGGGTTGCTGGTGGAGCCGCAGGAGTGCTCGAGAGCGAAAGCGGCGTCGAACTGGTATTTAGTTCACCGGCACAGTTACCGTCAAGTACCGAGCTGAGTTTTCTGGGGGTTGATGACTTTGATCGCGCATATTTCTCCGCCCATGTTGAGAATCAAAGTGATGCGCCGGTGCAAGCGGATTGGAAATCACTGCGTGAGGTTGGCCGCTCACTAAGTGACATAGATGCTGGGCTGCTGGTCACGGCCGTTGCTCTTGGCAATTGGCGGGCGGCAACTCGGTGCTGTGTCAAATGCGGTGGCGAGGTGGTTTCACAACATGGTGGCTGGTCATTGCGCTGTATCGCCGATGAAGTAGATCACTTCCCGCGCACTGAACCAGCGGTCATTGTGTTGGTGCGTGATCAAGATGATCGAGCTCTACTGGGTCGGCACGTCAACTGGCCACCTGGATTGGTTTCCACCTTCGCTGGGTTCGTTGAAGCCGGAGAGTCAGCCGAGGCCGCGGTGCGTCGTGAGTTAACCGAAGAAACCGGTGTCGTCATCGCTGATCACCTGGATGCAGTTCAGTACCTCGGGAGCCAGCCATGGCCGTTCCCGGCTTCATTGATGCTGGGCTACCACGCGTGGGCCAAGGAGACAACAATCAAGGTTGACGAAACTGAAATTGCCGAGGCCAATTGGTACAGCCGCGATGAGTTACGCGCAGCGTGCGCCTCCGGTGAAATTAAGTTGCCATCGTCGATTTCAATCTCACGCAGACTGATCGAGCGTTGGTACGGCGAGGAGTTACCGGCCGATTGGTCTTGGTGATGGCAATAGCAGCATTAACGGCTCGGCAGATTCAGCTGCGGGGTTTGTTCTGGGCCTTTCTGGGAGTACTGCTTTTTTCATTTTCGGTCCCGCTGACCAAAATTGCTGTCGGCGGCTTTAATCCCTTCTTAACCGCGACCGGCCGTGCGGTGGTTGCCGGTGCCTTAGCGGCAGTGATTTTGTCGGTAAACAGAATTCCTTGGCCAGCTCGCCATTTGGTGAGGCCGCTCCTGCTCACCATGATCGGAGCGGTCTTTGGCTGGCCAATATTGATCGCGATTGCGTTGCAGTACACGACTTCGGCCCATGTCGCAGTCATCGCAGCATTCATGCCGCTGTCGACCGCAATAATCGCCGTTTTTCGAACCCACGAAAAGGTGAGCGCAAAGTTCTGGTTAGCGGCGAGCGTTGGAACGGCGGCCCTGGTGATCTTTGCCTTGGGCCGCGGCGGGGCAACGAGCCCTAATTACTGGGCGGATTTGTTGGTGGTTGGTGCAATGCTGTTTTCGTCATGGTGTTATGTCGAGGGAGCCTCGGTCACCAAGGTGATGCCGGGCTGGCAAGTTATTTCTTGGGTTGTTGTTTTTGCCCTACCGATAACGGTGCCGGCATCATTGGTCCTTTGGTTTACCACAAGTGCCAATTATCAGACCACGGGTACGCAGTGGCTCGCCTTGATTTTGCTGGGCATCTCATCAATGTACTTCGGGTTCTTTGCTTGGTATCGGGGCCTTTCGATGGCCGGCATCGCGAGAGGCAGCCAAGTTCAGCAGTTGCAGGCGCTTCTTACCTTGCTGTGGTCTGCGCTACTACTTGGTGAAACCGTCACCTGGCTGACGGTGCTCGCGGCTGGTGTAGTAATTGCCTCGGTAATTTGGGCGCAGCGCAGTAGGCGGGTGGAATTCATTGCACCCGAGGAGTAAAACAGTCGGCGGCTAGCTCAAACCGAGTTTTTCCTTGACCTGCGCAATCGACGGGTTCGCTAGCGCGCTGCCATCGTCAAAGAGCATGGTGGGCACGGTCTGGTTGCCTCCATTGACGGTTTCAACAAATGCGGCGGCCTCTGGATCGGCCTCGATATCGATTTCCTCGAAGGCAATACCCTCGCGGCCCAACTGGGCTTTTAGGCGCTGGCAGTAGCCACACCAAACCGTCGTATACATCTTCATGTGGGCAACGCTAGCGTGCACCTGTGATTGGTGAACCAAGCCAGGTACTTGCCGGGCTAGATGACGAGCAGCAGGTGGTCGCCACCAGCGTGCACGGGCCGGTAGTGGTGCTGGCTGGGGCAGGTACCGGCAAGACTCGGGCCATCACCCATCGCATGGCTTATGCCGTCGCAACCGGGGCCCATGAGGCAAGGAGGTCGCTGGCGGTCACCTTCACCACGCGAGCTGCCGGTGAGATGCGGGTGCGGCTGCGCGAGCTTGGCGTCGAAGGCGCACAGGTGCGCACTTTCCATGGAGCGGCCCTTCGGCAACTGCGCTACTTCTGGCCAAGGCTTAGTGGCCAAACTTTCCCAGACGTACTGCCGAGCAAGGCTCGTTTACTAGCTGAGGCGGCGTCAAAGTCCGGAATAGCAACAAATGCAGCGGTGATACGTGACTTGGCCTCAGATATTGAATGGTCCAAGGTAAGTGAATTGGCCGCGCGTGATCTTTTGACCGACCCACGCGCGGCAACTCGTCAATGGAGTATGGATCTTGCCGATGTCATGAAGATCTATGCGGCATATGACGAGCTAAAGTCCGCTCGCGCCTTATTGGATTTTGAAGACGTACTCCTAGTTACCGTGGGCGCACTGCAAACTCGCCCGGATATCCTCGACGAAGTGCATTCGGCATACCGGTGGTTCACCGTTGACGAATTTCAAGATGTGAACCCACTGCAGCATCGGTTGCTTACCCTATGGCGCGGTGACCGTGACGAGGTATGCGCTGTTGGTGATGTTAGCCAAACGATCTACTCATTCACGGGCGCGTCGGCCGACTACCTGGTAAATTTTCGCACCGAGTTTCCCGATGCGACCGAGGTGCGACTAGTTAATTGTTATCGGTGCACACCGGAAATTGTGAGCAAGGCCAATGCGGTGATCGTGCAAGCGCACTCGCGGGCCGCCGTGACTTTACGGTCGATGCGCGAGCCTGGGGTGGAACCCACGGTGCAGTCATACCCCGATGAAGTTGCGGAGGCGACCGCGGTCGCTGAATCAATTTCAAC
>CAMDKJ010000154.1 GCA_945900705.1 Bifidobacterium breve
AGGTTTGGTGCGAAATCATCTATTGCCATCCCGCGCGCAAGATATGCCTCTACATAAGTGAACCCATTCGCCAAGGTGAAAGCCAGCTGACTTATCGGGTTGGCCCCGGCCTCAGCAATGTGGTAGCCGCTGATTGATACCGAGTAAAAATTTCGTACCTCGTGTTCGATGAACCACTCTTGAATATCGGCCATGCAACGCAAGGAAAACTCTGTCGAGAAAATACAGGTGTTTTGGCCTTGGTCCTCTTTGAGGATATCGGCTTGCACCGTGCCGCGTACTGTTGTCAAAGCCCTTGCCGTGATTAATTCTACTTCGTGCGGCTCTGGCTTTCGCCCTTCAACTTCAGTGAAGCTAGTAATTTGTTGATCAATTACGGCATTCATGAACATCGCCAAGATCGCCGGTGCCGGGCCGTTTATTGTCATTGACACGGAGGTCGTCGGTGAACATAAGTCGAACCCCGCGTATAGATCGCGCATGTCTTCAACGGTTGCAATTGACACTCCCGAAGTACCGACTTTGCCATAAACATCGGGCCTAGGTGACGGGTTACGCCCATAAAGCGTGACCGAGTCAAATGCCGTCGAGAGTCGGGTCGCTGGCTGCCCCGCACTTAATAGATGAAAGCGCCGATTAGTTCGATGGGCATCTCCTTCACCGGCGAACATGCGAGCCGGCGCCTCTTCGGTGCGCTTGAACGGGAACACCCCGGCGGTGAAGGGAAAGTAGCCTGGCAGATTCTCAGCCCGAATGAATCGAACTAGCGCACCATCTTCGTCATCCCGCGGCAGCGCAACTCGCCGAACTTTGGTGCCCGAGAGCGTTGTTCGCGTCAATGGGGTTCGAATCTCATTACCGCGAATGACGTACACCTGCTCATCGCCGATATATGTGTCGCGTAGCGCTGGCCAGGCCGCTAACTGGGCCTGCACTTCTGGCGCAAACTCCATTTTGGTCTCATCTAGTACCGAAGACACCGCGGCAGCCGATGACTCCTGACCCCTAGCTATCAGCAGTTCGCGCGTTACCCGCATTTGCTGCACTTGGCGAGCGATAGCTGATTGGCGCTCGGTTTCCAGGTGGTAGCGGCGGACTGATTCAGCTATCTCGGCCAGATAACGCTCGCGACCTCGTGGCAGCACACCCGTTAATTCAGTGGAAGTTCGACCCTTAACAACAGGCAGCACTCCGTCAAATTTACGCATACCTTTTTCGGCCAGGATGCCAATTAGATAGTGATAAAGGGCCGAGACTCCATTGTCATCGAAGCGGGCTGCACTGGTGCCAAATACCGGCATTTCGTCCCATGGCGTACCGAAAGCAGCCCGGTTTCTCACCAGTTGTCGAGCCACATCACGGCGCGCGTCCTCCGCACCACGGCGCTCGTACTTGTTGACCGCAACCACGTCGGCGAAATCGAGCATGTCGATTTTTTCAAGCTGCGAAGCAGCACCATATTCAGGAGTCATGACATAAAGGGAGGTGTCAACAAACGGGACGATGGCCGCGTCACCTTGACCGATACCCGGGGTCTCGACAATGACAAGATCGAATCCAGCGGCCTTGCACGCTGCGATGATGTCGGACAGCGCGGCCGGGGTTTGCCCACCTGAATCGCGAGTGGCAAGCGACCTAAAGAAGACCACTCCTGGATCAATGCTGTTCATCCGAATGCGGTCACCTAGAAGCGCGCCGCCACCGCGCCGCCGCGTTGGATCAATTGCCAAGACCGCTATGCGCAATTTGTCTTGGCTATCAAGCCGCAATCGGCGCACCAATTCGTCGGTCAGTGACGACTTACCAGAGCCGCCGGTACCGGTGATGCCGAGCACCGGGGTGGTTGTGGTTGCCGCGGCCTCGCGGATGTCATTGGCAAGGGCTTGATCCTTGCCCGATTCCAAAACAGTTATGGCACGCGCCAATGCGGGTATTGACCCGGTGAGGATTTCATCGACGCCGATCGACCCAATTGTTAGCTCACGATCACACTCGGCCACCAACTTATTGATCATCCCCGGTAGGCCAAGGCGTTGGCCGTCCTGCGGGCTAAAGATGTGTACCCCAATTCTTGCCAATAATTCAATTTCCGCGGGGACAATAACCCCACCACCACCGCCATACACTCGCACATGCCCAGCACCGCGTTCAGCTAGCCGCTCAACTAAATACGTAAAGTACTCAACGTGCCCGCCCTGATAGGAGGAAACCGCCACACCTTGCACATCTTCTTGCAGGCAGGCGGTCACCACGTCCTCGACACTGCGGTCATGCCCAAGATGAATTACTTCAACACCTTGTGATTGCAAGATTCGACGCATGATATTTATTGCGGCGTCATGCCCGTCAAATAGGCTGGCGGCGGTGACAAATCGCACGGGGTGCGTAGGCACATGCAACGCAGAGGTCGACATCTACTAGCTCCTTGACAGAGGTGGCTGTCACCGATCTGGCGGGTATTGTGACTACGTCAGATACTAGGACATCCTACTAAATTTCGCTAGACCCGGGCACCGGGCGGGCCACGACCCTACGATGGCCCCTATGACCCCTGCCACCCCTAGGCTCGCAGCCGACCCGATCGCCGAAGCCCACCGGCAATGGGTATCCCACGGCTGGGAGTCGGCCGCCGATGGCATGGCCGCAATCACCTCGCTCATGCGCGCCCACCAGATATTTCTCGCACGTGTTGAAACGGTGCTTCGACCATTCGACGTTAGTTTCGCCCGCTATGAAGTTCTAATGCTGTTGCACTTCAGCAAGCGCGGCGCCTTGCCGATGCGCACGATCGGATCGCGCTTGCAGGTGCATCAAACAAGTGTGACAAACGCCGTTGACCGACTTGAAGCAGCTCACTTGGTGCAGCGACTCCCCCACCCAACCGACCGCCGGGCCACTTTGGTTGAACTCACCCGCACCGGGCGGGCGCTCGCCGAAAAAGCAACCGCCGCATTAAACGCAGAGGTATTTACTGATACCGGGCTAAGCCCACGCGCGGTCAACGACGTGGTAAAGACTCTCGGGCAACTTAGGCGAAGCGCCGGAGACTTCTAGCCCCTGCCTACCGCCAGTTAGGCACGTTGGGTAGTTGACCCGCCCCGATTAGTTCGAGGTCAGCGCCCGAACTTCGCCCCACGAGCCAGGCCAGCAATGAAGCGGGCGAGCCGCTAACACCGGTTTGCATGGCGGAGTTGATTTGAAACTTGGTGCCACCATCCACTTCGATCCAGCCCAGGGATAAATCGTCGCGGCTGGCAAAATCCGAGGCCACCTCCGGCAGCATTTTGTCTACCATGCCCGACGACCAATTATCCGGGCCGAAAGTTCCGGATAGATTTAGGTCAAGGTGATGGATGGCAACTTCTTGAAGGCGCAAGGTGATCACGTTTGCGACCTTGATCACCCGCCCCTGGCGCAAAATCACCTCAACCTCGAGTTGTTCATCACTTAACATCCCGAAGTCATCGGCAAACTGACCCGCCGAAGCAATAATTGCATCGAGGTGCTGCTCCTTGCTGCGCTTGGCATGCAATGCGATATCACCTTCACGGACTTCCGGCGAGATATACATATCGCGGCGATTACCGTCAAGGCCCCACCTGATCAAGCGGGCCAGCCCTAAGGCATTGCCGTCCAAATGGGCCAGGACATGCCCGCGGGACCAATTTGGCAACAAACTGGGTTCACTAATTTGCTCATCACGCATCGAACGTATCGAAGTGCCAAGTAATTCCGTTTGGTGCAAAAGTTCGGCGCTACTGGTCATATTGCGCACCGGTCCTCGATTGGCGCTTCATGTTGGCAAACTCGACCACTTGATGCCCAACCATCTCCAATTGCTCCACCGTAGCGGTGTCTTCACTATTGCCTTGGGCATCGATCTTGGTCAAACCGGAATTGACCGTCGCCCCCAAGGGGGTCGGCCAACCTCTAAGGGCGTGGGCTATTTGCCGTAATTGCTGCAGGGTGCTGACGGTGGCCTGCCACCCGTAGGCGACTGAAATACACCCCACCGACATCCCATGCAAATACCCGCCATCGCGATCACGTAGATCCTCTATGTAGTCGAGCGCATTCTTCATCATGCCGCTGATCGCACCGTGATAGCCAGGGCTCGCAATGATCAGACCATCGGCCCGCGCCACTTTTTCAAGGTAGGCAACCGCCAATGGATCACGGTCGGTGGTCTCGGTGTCATAAATAGGAAACAGCAGGTCACGACTGGTGATGACATCCACATCGGCACCCTTGGCGCGAGCCCCACGAACCGCTGCCAGCAAGGCCCGCTCACTTGATGAATCCGGTCGGGTGCTACCACCGATTGCCACAATACGAACCTTGTCACCACTTGCCTGACTCATTTGTGTGCTCCACCCTGATTAGGGATCCGAGGTTACCGTCATTGTGCGACCCACTGCCACCGGGTACCGCACCCATCGGCCTTCCCCGACACGCCTTCCG
>CAMDKJ010000155.1 GCA_945900705.1 Bifidobacterium breve
ATTGCCGCAGGGCCAGGTGCTATTGCGCAATTGGGTGCACTGATCACCGAGTACGAAGCGGTCGGCGTCATTATCGGATTACCCTTGAAGATGGATGGTACGGCTGGTACTGCTGCGCAATCGGCTCAAGTGTGGGCGGCCCAGGTGGCAGCTGCTGTGGCGGTGCCTGTTGAGCTTTTCGATGAGCGATTGACAACGGTGCAGGCCCAACGCGGATTACACGATGCGGGGCGCACGGTTCGCTCCTCGCGAGCGGTGATCGATAGTGCGTCTGCGGTAGTGCTACTGCAGTCATATTTGGATACTTCGCGGAAGGCATCCAGTGAGCCAGCTGAATAGCATGATGAGTTCGGGTTCGCTGCCCCCATCGGCGAATAAGCGCAGCATTAGCCGTCGCATCGTCTTTATAGTAATTCTTGTCTGCCTAGGCGGCCTAATTTGGGGAGGTTTCTCAGTACTTCGCGGTTCAACAACTACCTCAGATTATGTTGGCGCAGGTACATCTGAAGTAGTAGTCGTGGTTGAACGCGGGGATTCCCTTCGGGTGATTGCCGAGAAACTTCGGACGGCTGACGTCGTCATGAGCGTGGAATCTTTCTTGGCGGCCGTCAGTGCCGACGATCGCGCGTCGAGTATCGGACCTGGTAAGTACATCATGCACGATCAGATGAGTGGGGCTTTAGCGCTAGCGCTGATGTTGGACCCAACTTCGCGCGAACTAAACCAAATGGTGTTGCCTGAGGGTCTAACGCTGGATGAAACCGTCGCTATTGCAAGTAAAGCTACGGGCCTTGCTAAGGCCAATTTCAAAGATGCGCTCAAAGCCCCTGGCGAACTTGACTTACCAACTTATGCCGAGGACCGCCCGGAAGGTTTTTTGTTTCCCGCCACCTATGACTTATCTGGTGACGAGACTGCTGCTGATGTGCTGCGTGTGCTCATCAATCGATTCGCTCAAACAAGTGCGGATGTTGGGCTCGAAAGTCGAGCGGCGGCGGTTGGCCGAACACCTTATGAAGTTCTTACGATCGCATCGTTATTGCAGGCTGAGGGCTTGCCGAATGATTTCGCGAAAGTAGCTCGCGTGATTTACAACCGCCTTGATGCTGATATGCCACTTCAACTTGACTCAACCGTGTCGTATGCGTTGGGGATAAATGACATTTTGCTCAATGAGGAGCAACTGTCTACTGAGTCGCCATACAACACTTATCTAAATGCGGGCCTGCCTCCCACACCTATCAACTCACCCGGTGAAGCAGCGATCGATGCTGCATTAGCCCCGGCGAGTGGCAAGTGGCTGTATTTCGTGACGGTAGATCCGGAGGCTGGTATAACAAAATTCACCAAGTCATACGACAAGTTTTTACAGCTCAAAGCGCAGTTCCAAGCTAATCTCGCAAAGTCAACAAGTGAGTAGTGCACCCGGGATGCGAGCAGCAGTGCTCGGTTCGCCAATAACTCATAGCCTTTCTCCGGTCATTCATCGGGCGGCCTACCAAGCTTTGGGGCTGGACTGGAGTTATGAGGCTCTAGATATAACTCCACCCCAACTGCCGGGATTTCTTGCGAACCTGGATGAATCTTGGGCCGGCCTGTCGTTGACAATGCCACTTAAGGAGACGGTCATTGAGCATCTTGATGAAGTTGACGAATTGGCAAGGCGGGTGCGAGCAGTAAATACGGTGCTGCCCACTGAGCGTGGGTTGCTTGGCATAAATACCGATGTCTACGGGATGGTCCAAGCAATGAATGCGGCTGGCCTCAAGGTGTGCTCGACCGCAACGATTCTTGGTGCCGGGGCAACAGCCCGAAGTGCGGTGGCCGCAGTGGCCGCAATGGGTGTTACTTCAATAACCGTATGTGCGCGCCGTCTTGCTGCGGCGCTAGATGTCTGCGCGGTGGCCGCTGAATTTGGGGTCACCGCGAACCCACGAGACCTTGAGCCGGCAGCCGATTTACTCACAGCGGATCTAGTAATCAGCACCTTGCCCGGAGATATTGCCGCGCATTGGGTTCCCTTCGTGGGGGATGGCGTAGGGGCCTTGCAAGATGTCTCTTATTACCCGTGGCCATCTCCGTTAGCCGGCGCCTGGCCCACAAGAGTCATTGCCAGCGGTCGCGATCTTCTGCTTTGGCAAGCTGCCGAGCAAGTGCACCTGATGACTGGGCAGGATGCTCCGGTGCTACAGATGCGGGCGGCGCTCGATGCAGCTTGAGCAGAACCCCCTGAGATGAGCGTGGTTTTTGAAATCGCGGCTTGGCTTATCTTCGTGGGGTTTGGGTTGGCGCTGTCGGTAATAGATATGCGCGAGCATCGATTACCGAATAATTTGGTGGCGGTCGCGGCTCTCCTGGGGTTGGCCGCGGTGGCGGCAAGTGCTATTAGCTCCGGTGATCTTGGTTCGCTGGTGCGCGCGGTGCTCGGGGCGGTGATGGTATTTGGAGCCCTACTAGTGATGGCATTAATTTTGCCAAGTGGCCTAGGGATGGGTGATGTCAAACTTGGTGCGGTCACGGGGCTTTATTTGGGCTGGTTGGGTTGGTCTTGGCTTTTTTGGGGCACCTTCATTGGATTTGGCATGGGTGCGGTGTGGGCGGTGGCGCTGATCATGCTAAAAAAGGCCCAAAGTTCCACCCCGATTGCTTTTGGCCCGTTTTTGATACTCGGTGTCGTGGTCAGCGCCCTGCTCGCTATCTGAAAGGATGGTCACATGGTGCGTTGGCTCACGGCAGGTGAATCCCACGGGCCGGCCCTCGTCGCGATCATCGAAGGGCTCCCCGCCGGAATCTTGGTGACCACCGCCGATATTGATATTGACCTGGCTAGGCGCCGGCTGGGAGCTGGGCGTGGGGCTCGGATGAAATTCGAGCGCGATGAGATGCGCTTCTTGGGTGGGGTCCGCCATGGAGAGTCAATGGGTGGTCCGATCGCCATCGAGGTTGGTAACAGCGAGTGGGCCAAGTGGGAAACCGTGATGGCCCCCGACCCGGTTGATGCAGAGGTACTAGCGCAGTTGGCCCGGAATGCGCCACTTACCCGGCCAAGGCCTGGGCACGCTGATTTAGTGGGGATGCAAAAGTATGGATTCGACGACGCCCGACCGGTGCTTGAACGCGCTAGTGCGCGCGAGACTGCGGCCCGGGTCGCACTCGGTGCGGTGGCTCGATTGTTCCTGCGCCAGGTCGCTGGCATCGAAGTTTTGAGCCACGTCGTTCGCATTGGTTCGGTTGAGGTTGCTAGCGGGGTGGTGCCGTCGATTACTGATGGAGGCCGCATCGACGAGAGCGCGGTGCGCTGTGTTGACGAAATCCAAGCGGCCGCCATGGTCGAAGAGATCGCGAATGCGCACCGAGATGGCGATACTTTGGGCGGGGTAGTGGAGGTAGTTGCCTATAACTTGCCACCGGGTCTGGGAAGCCATGTGCATTGGGACCGAAGGCTGGACTCCAAACTTGCCGGTGCGCTGATGGGTATCCAGGCGGTCAAGGGTGTTGAAGTCGGTGACGGCTTTGGGTTGGCCGCGGTTCGCGGATCCTTGGCTCAAGACGAAATCGTCAATGCCGATGATCGTCTGGTGCGAACATCAGGTAAATCCGGTGGTACCGAAGGCGGGATGTCGACCGGCGAAGTGCTTCGTGTGCGCGTCGCGATGAAACCGATTTCGACGATCCCAAAAGCGTTGCGCACGGTCGACGTTGCAACCGGTGAGGCGGCACCGGCAATCAATCAGCGCTCAGATGTGTGTGCGGTGCCGGCCGCAGGTATTGTGGCTGAAGCGATGGTGCTCCTCGTACTTGCCGATGCCATGCTAGAGAAGTTCGGCGGCGATAGCGTTGCCGAAACTAAGCGCAACCATGATTCATATCTAGCCAATTTACAGATCCGATGACTTCGAGTGCAGTGCCAACGACTAAACCCGTGCTCGTGCTGGTCGGAGCACCCGGCGCTGGCAAGTCCAGTATTGGCCGTCGGGTGGCGAGTCGACTTAAAGTCTCATTCGTCGATACCGATCAGCTAATTGAGAATTCCGCGGGTATGAGTGTGTCAGATATCTTCGTGACTCTTGGCGAGGCCGAGTTTCGCCGCATTGAGCAAGAGACTGTCGCTGATGCTTTGCGCGACCAAAATGGGGTGGTGGCGCTGGGTGGCGGCGCGGTGATGAATGCAAGCACCAGCGCTTTACTTGGTCAGCAATGCGTTATTTGGCTCCGCGTAAATGTGTCTGATGCGGTTAACCGAGTCGGAATGAACACTGCCCGCCCGCTACTTCTTGGGAATGTGCGCGGTCAATTGAAGTCCCTGATGGATGAGCGCACTCCAACTTATGAAGCCGTCAGCACCTACATCGTTGACACATCAGGCAAATCTTTAAAGGTGGTGGCCGATGAGGTCGCGGCGCTCGTTGGCGGTCATAGAAATGACTGATTCGACTTGCATTACGGTGCGCG
>CAMDKJ010000156.1:0-4390 GCA_945900705.1 Bifidobacterium breve
CGCTTGTGGTAACGATAGCCAAAGTGTGCTTTTTTGAAACTCGAGCATGTGCGTCTTCGGTGAGGCGCCACCCTTTAGTAACGCCTGCATCCTCTATTAACCAAGCCGCACTCAATTTCACGCCGGCAGCCGCTGGATACCTCGGACAATCTGCAGGGATACCCGACGCAATTTCTTCACTCACTATCGGGTTCATAAAGAATGAACCTGCACTGCGGCTGTCTTCGTCGTGAATATCAAGCACCATGCCTTTAGCTGCCCTTAGTGCCAGCACCGCAGACCTCACTTCGACTGGAGTTGCTGACCCTCCAACTTCAATACCTAAGTAGGCAGCTAGGTCGGCATATCGAACAATGCACTGTGAATCAATCCGCAACGCGATATCTACGGCCACTATGAGCCTGCGATTTGGCTCACGCTTGAAGATACTTGATCGATATTCAAACATGCACTCAGCCTTATCGAATACTTCAATTGACCCGGTGGTGCGATCCAGTACTCGAACCGACTCAATAACCTGCGAAATCTCCTGACCGTATGCTCCAACATTTTGGATTGGCGTTGCACCAACCAGGCCTGGGATACCCGAAAGGGCTTCAATGCCCGACCAACCATTGACAACGCAGAGTTCAACAAGTTCATCCCAAGGCTCACCAGCCGCTACCGTTAACCGCACTGCACTTTCACCGGCTTTGATCTCAATACCGCGAGTTGCAACCTGCAGAACAGTGCCTCGAAACGGTTCGTCGCCCATCACTATGTTGCTACCCCCACCAAGAATTAGCACGTTCTCACGAGCGTCATCTAACTTACGTACGCGTTCGATGAGCTCATTGGTGGCAACACAGGTGCGCAGAACATCAGGTGCGCCGCCAACACCCATGGTGGTGAGATCCGCTAGGCGCATAACAGTGAGCCTATGAGGGGCGCGGGGCCAGCAGGTCAACACGTCCACGAAATTGCTGAAGGAGTCGGTCATAGTTCTTCTTCGACTCTCTATCTCGGATTTCTGGATCCGAGTCGTGGTACCCGTGGTGTCGAGCTTGCTCAACCGGTAGCACCCCGCTGGGCACGACCAAACGCCCGCCAGCAGCACGCAATAACAATGACCACTCGAGGTCAGCATTGCGGTAGAACCTCGCCTTGGGGCTCGGCGGCGTCGCGCGCGCAGCCGCGCCGTCAACCACCATCAAGTAGCCCAACAGCACATCAACTTCACCGGGGCCGGCGTCTACCACCGACCGCCAGTCAGCAATATCAACGTCGGTGCCTTTCCAGCCGGCACCCACAACACCTGGCTCGGCTAATGCGGTGAGCAACGGGGTAATCGCATCACCGGTCAGCACCGATGAAAGATCCATCACCACATGCGCTGGCGCCGGGTCTAAGGAAATTAGCGCAGCACATGCCTTACCCCAGCCAACCTGTTCTAAAGTCTGGGCAACGTGGACAACACGCACCCGGCCTGGGTTAAGTACGGCCAACTCATGGGCGACCATTCCTGCACCATCAACATTACCTAGGTCAAGGACAATCACCTCGACCTCTTTTGGCGCGTGGGTCAACAGCGCGGTCAAGCAGATGCGGACATCGGCGGGCCAGCCATCAACGATGAGCCCAACCCCGCACCCGGCTGCGCCGACAGGCTGGCTATCAACGAGCACATCAGCAATGGTCGCACGAACTTCAAATGGTGGCTTAGCCGAAAGCCTGAACCCATCGGCGGTATCGACAAGGACCCAGCCTGACTGAAGTATTTGATCTCGTAATTGATCGGCAAGCTCGTATTCATTAGCGGCGCGTGCAACTTGCCGGCGCTCAGCGAGGTCGATGATCTCCGTTGGAACTTCGTTCACGCGAGCTGAACCACAGCCCGTGCTTTACCAAGCACGGTTTGCCCGGCGCTGGATGCAGTCAGCGTGACGCGAACACGACCTGCGTCAAGTAACTCAGTTACCTCACCGCTGATCTCCAAAACAGCTCCAACTCCGTCATCGGGTACCGGAACAGGCCGCGTGAATCGGACTCCGTACTCGACAACAGCACCAGGATCGCCAACCCAATCGGTAACGACGCGAATAGCGGCGCCCATAGTGAACATCCCGTGGGCAATCACATTCGGTAGGCCCACCGAAGTGGCGAAACGCTCGTTCCAATGAATGATGTTGAAATCTCCAGAGGCACCCGCATACATAATCAAGTTAAGACGCTGGATCGGTACCGACAGGGCTGGCAGCTTGGTGCCAACCTCAACATCGGTGAATTTCAAATTTGTCGTCACTGGGCATCCGTTCCGCGAGCCACGATCACCACGGTGGTGACAACCACCGGCTCCCCGGATGTCGTACTCACATCACTCCTGACGGTGATCATGTCGTTTCCGGCGGCAGCACGAATATTCTCAATTGTGTTCACGACCACAAGTTCGTCTCCAGCAACAATCGGGCGAGCGTAGACAAAGGACTCTTCGCCGTGGACCACCTTCGTGTAGTCAAGGCCTAAATCTGGATCGAGGATCACCGCACTGGTCGATGCGAAGATGAATGCGATCGCGAAAGTCGGCGGTGCCACCACGTCGGCATAGCCAAGGCCCTGCGCTGCGGCAACATCGTGGTAGGCAGGGTTGGAGTCGCCAATAGCGCGCGCGAATTCGCGAATCTTCTCGCGACCGACGAGATAGGGCTCACTCGACGGGTAAGTTCGGCCAATGAAATCCGGGTTTAGCGCCATCGGTTTAGCGACGCAGAACTAGCGGGTCTCTTTGTGCACGGTGTGCTTATTGCACTTGGGGCAGAACTTCTTCGCCTCAAGGCGATCTGGATCGTTGCGGCGATTCTTCTTGGTGATGTAGTTGCGATCCTTGCATTCTTCGCACGCCATGGTGATCTTCGGTCGTACGTCGCTGGCCTTGGCCACTTGACTTCCTCTTCCCTAACAGCCACGCGGTCGCGTGACATTTGTCGTTCTCCTTGCGGAGTAGCGGAGGCCGGATTTGAACCGGCGACACAGCGATTATGAGCCGCTTGCTCTACCAACTGAGCTACCCCGCCTTGGGGTGCCTCCGCGGGGGCGGGTGCACCAACCGAGCCCCAATACGGAATCGAACCGTAGACCTTCTCCTTACCATGGAGACGCTCTGCCGTCTGAGCTATTGGGGCACAAAGCCCCGCAAGCGTACAAGAGAAGCAACCGAGAACGAAAATGGTACCCAAAGCGCAAGATTTAGCTCGAACCCCAATACTTTGTGAATGAAGCAAACAGCCGCCCGTAAGTGGGATACCTCGGATTTACCGGACCTAACCGGCCGCACCATAATCGTCACCGGAGCCAACTCCGGCCTTGGCTTTTGCACCACCGAGGCCTTAGCGGCTTATGGTGCCAAAGTCACCATGGCTGTCCGCGACCTCGAGAAGGGTGAAAAAGCCGCCGACCGAATTCGCATCAACGCACCCAAGGCGCAAGTCGAGCTCGCCTTGCTGGATCTAGCCGATCTAGCCACCATTCGCACCTTCGCGGAAAGCTGGTCCGCCGCTAACCCCCAAGGCCTAGATCTGCTCATCAATAACGCCGGCATCATGGCCATTCCAAAGCGAGCCACCGCAGATGGCTTCGAAATGCAAATTGGCACCAATCACCTTGGGCATTTCGCCCTAACCGGCTTGCTACTGCCGGCCTTGGTGGCCGTCCCAAACTCTCGAGTCGTCACCGTCGCCTCACAGGCCCATCGCATGGGACGGATGAACTTTGCCGACTTGATGGGTGACGAGCGCTACCAGCAGTGGCGGGCCTACGGGCAGAGCAAGCTGGCCAATCTCCTGTTCACCGCTGAGCTACAACGCCGCCTAGACCAAGCGCACCTGTCAATACTCGCGCTGGCAGCCCACCCAGGGTTCGCGTCAACGAACCTGCAAGGTGTCGGGCCGAGCATGCGCGGCAGCGCGATCGAAGCGAAGTTGACATCAATGAGCGGGAATGTGATTTCACAATCGGCGCAGATGGGGGCCTTGCCCACACTGTTCGCCGCTACCGCTCCGGGCCTAGCTGGCAATACCTACATCGGCCCCGATGGGTTTCTCGAAATGCGCGGTTATCCCAAGGTCGTCGGACGCTCAAAAGCTGCCCTTGACACCGCCGATGCACGGCGGCTCTGGCAGGTAAGTGAACAAGTTACCGGGGTTAGTTACCCATTTGACTAAACAGATTGGCTCACCATGTCGACTTGGTCAGTTTGGCGAATGGCGCGCATCGCCGGACGATCGCTGGGTGCGCACGTTTTGGTCGTGAAACCGGCCAAAAATCCAGATTTCACGACAAAAACGCGCGCATTCAGGCAAGACACCTAACTGAACGGTGCTGGGCAAAATTGGCCCAGCATAAGTGGTGGCAGGTG
>CAMDKJ010000157.1 GCA_945900705.1 Bifidobacterium breve
GTTACCTGCAACTTCTCGCGCGATGGGCAAAAATCGGTGGTGGCTTGGGCGCAGACGGGCGAGGCGCCTTACACCGCCCCCGCTGGTACCCAACTGATCTGCGACCCACTGGCAAATTGCCAAGAATCCGCAGCCGATGCTCAGATCACTCTTACCGAGGTACCGGTTCGGATCTACCTGCAATAAGTGTTAAAGCCTCCCGAAAAGCCCCTTAACCCCAAGGTCGAGGGGCTTTTCGCTGGTAGCGTGGGGGTTCACGCAGGGTGGCTGGCTAGGAGGAGGTGGCAGGTGGCGATCGAGGAATCCCCGGCAACCGCTGCCCCGGCAACTCCGGGACGAATCGGCTGGGCTGAAGCCCATTCCCACCGCGATCGCCCCCACCTACGCCGTGACCCGCTGCGTGTCTATGCCATCCGGGTATTCATCTTGGATGTCTTGGCCGTCACCGTGGCCGGTATCACCGGGTTCATCCTGCGCTGGGCGATCCCATTTAATGTCGAGATCAATGATCCAACATATTTGTCGCTAGTTGTGATCGTGATCCTCGCGTGGGTTTTGGTCCTAGTACTTCGTGGTGCGTACGACACTCGAGTACTTGGCGTGGGATCTGAAGAATTCAAACGTGTGGTCTCGGCAACGGCGACGGTTTTCGGCGCAGTGGCCATCGTGGTATTCGCCTTCAAGATTGATCTCTCCCGCGGGTTCGTCCTTATTACCTTCGTTACCGGTTTAGCCTTGCTACTGAGTGTGCGCTGGGTGCTGCGCTCCTGGCTGCGGCATGAACGCCGCTACGGCCACTTCCTGCATCGCACGATTGTTGTTGGCGCCGAACCCCAGAAGTCCGAGATTGTCGACATGCTCGATCGCGACCCGGTCGCGGGCTTCACAGTGGTTGACGTTATTGATGAGCCGCCGGCCGATGTTGATAGCGAAGGGCTTGATAGATGGCTCGATGAAGTCATGACCCGCATCGCCCTCGAGGACGCCGATACCGTTGCGGTTGCTGGCTCACCGGCCCTTGGCCATCAAGTGGTGCAGCGTTTGTCGTGGCGGCTCGAAGGCCCACGTGTTGACCTCCTGGTTGCACCTTCGGTCGGCGACGTCGCCGGCCCGCGGGTGACAATGCGCATGGCCGCCGATCTTCCGTTGCTGCACCTTGATGAGCCGCATCTGACCGGCCCGAAGCGCGCTATCAAACGCGGCCTCGACATCCTTGCGGGGATTTTACTCTTCTTGCTCTTCTTGCCTTTCATGATCTTTGCTGGCATCGGCACCAAGTTGACCAGCCGCGGGCCGATGTTTTACTTCCAAGAACGCATTGGGCGCGGTGGCGGGGTAATTACTGTCGCAAAATTCCGAACCATGCGTGTTGGCGCTGATCAAGAACGCGAAGCTGTTATTGGTGCACCCGATGCCTCCATAGTTGATCGTTACAAGCAAGATCCCCGAATTACGTCTTTCGGTCGGGTGCTGCGCCGCTGGTCAATTGATGAAATGCCGCAGATCGTGAACGTCATTGGCGGCACGATGTCACTTGTTGGTCCTAGGCCGGTGCTTGTCGCCGAACTTCCACTCTTTGGCGATGCCGACCACCGCCGCCACCTGACCAAGCCGGGCCTGACGGGCCTTTGGCAGGTGTCCGGTCGCAAGCAGGTGGAGTGGGATGAGCGGATGCGCATGGATCTTGACTATGTCGAGCACTGGTCACCGGCCCTAGATTTGGTCATCGTGGCCAAAACCATCAAAGTCGTCCTGATCGGTCACGGCGCTTACTAGCGGCCACGGCCTTTCTATACTCATCTAGTGTCACGCCCAAGGCCTTTTGTCCTGCTCGGCCTAGCTTTCGTGGTTATTTTGGGCGGGTTCGTGCTGTGGCTCCAAATCGGCTTGGTGTCCTCACTAGTTTCTGCGGCCTTGGGCGCTCGTAATTTTCAAACCAGCCTCACCGGGGCGGTTGATCAACTGACGGCCGGCGACTATGAAGAGGCATTGGCAAATTTTAACGAAGTGCAGTCCGCGGCTGATCTGGTAAGCGCCTCAGCCGGCGGGCCGCAATTGCAATTGCTCGGTTCAATTCCAGGCCTCGCGACGGCGGTTGATAACTGGCGAGTCTTAGCAATTGCGACGAGTGACATCACCACCAGCACCGGAGAGCTACTGAGTATTTTCGGTGACCTCTCGGGTAAGAGCGGTGAAGTGAAGATCTTCAGCGATGGGGCGATTGACATCGAGTTACTTAAACAGTTACCGCCGCGAGTTGACGCGGTTAACACCGGCATCAATGACAGCGTTGCACAATTGCAACTGGTAAACACGAGCGGTCCGGCGGCCGGGTTCCTTGCCACGGTGCAGGCAAAAGCGTTAAAGGAAGTTAAGCCGGTGCAGCGGGCGGTTAGTGCGCTCGTTGATTTAGCGCCACTGCTCCCCGATGCACTCGGGGCCAATGACCCGAAGCGGTATCTGATCGCGATCGGCAATCAAGCCGAGATGCGGGCATCAGGTGGTGCACCACTCACCCTGGTGCTTGTGGAATTCGATAACGGCCGAATCTCGATCCCAATCAAGGGGCAGACGAGTACCCAGCTTTATCCACCACTGAATGCACCAGTGCAATGGTGGGGTCCGTCGGGTAATCCGTTCTTCCCGACGAATCCGCGTAATGCCCCGATGGTCGTTGCCAACACGCATCCATCGCTC
The DNA here is from genome assembly GCA_945900705.1 of Bifidobacterium breve. Classification (GTDB taxonomy): domain Bacteria; phylum Actinomycetota; class Actinomycetes; order S36-B12; family S36-B12. The sequence continues at coordinate 2,698 of CAMDKJ010000157.1, forward strand.
CTTTATTCGGCGCGCGAGATGTCCGGTGCATGGATTGGCGGTGACTACCCAGAGGTTGACGGAGTAATCACCTTGGATCTCACTTCGATTGCGGCGGTATTAAATGCCATCGGACCAATTTCATCACCGACATACGGTGAGGTCACCGGTGACCGACTCGGTCAGCTGCTCCTGGTTGAAGCTTATGAAAAATTCGGGGTTGCCGAATTCACTGCTCGACAAGAAGCCAACCAACAATTACTTGATGAGTTGCTAGCGCGATTACTGTCAGGTGAAGATTTGGTTTCAGTCGCGAAAGCAATCGCGAGTACCGCCCCGGGCCGACATTTCCAGGTCTGGATGCGCGATACCCGGTTCGAGAATTTCATTCTGGAAAGCGGCGCCGGTGGCTCAGTGCGTGACCCCGGGGTCGGCGATTGGTCTGCTGTTTACACGCAAAACGGAAACCAAAGCAAGGTTGACGTCTTCCAGAAGCGCAATGTGCTGGTTAACGCCAAAATCAATGAAGACGGTTCGGCTCGCGTAACGCAAGTCATGACGGTCACCAACGCAACTCCACCAGAGCGCCAAGAAGGGCCCCCGGAGCGCATCGGGTACGAAACCAGTTGGCTCAAGGCCGCGTATTTAATGTACGTACCGGAGGATGCGACTAACTACAGCGCGTTTTATCCACAGGGTTTCGCGGTTAGGTCTTTCAAAGAGCATAAACAGTACGGCCGAGGATTCGCTGACGACGGGTTCGGGCAAAAACTAATTCGGGTGGTGGGCTGGACGGCCCCGGGTGGGCAGGCGGAGGTATCGGTCTCATATGACTTGCCCGCCGGGACTTTCACGGCCCCCGATGGCAGCCTCGTCTACGCCTTGCAGGCCGAGCCGCAATCGATTTGGAATGACGCGACGCTAACCGTGCGTGTCACACCGCCCACAGGGTGGCGGGCGGTTGATGATCTGGGAATGATGATTGCCGCCGACGGCGTCGCTGAACTCAGCGCGGTGCAAAGTGGCCAGGTCAGCGTCGCCATCGCTATGAAGCCGGGCACCTGATGGCTGCGGGCACGGTCTACTCGAGTGGTAATCGGCAAAATGTCATCTGCGCGGCGGTGACGTTGGTGTCTGTTTTACTCCTGTGGATATTGCCACCTGTTGGTTTCATCGCCTGCTGCGTGCTGCTGATTGTGTTACCGCCGTGGGGTCGCACTATTACTGAACGGGCGCTGATTTCAATCGTCGTGCTACTTGGCCTGGTGGCGCTGATATTCCCGCGCGCGGGAGCTACGCCCATCACGGCCACCTCAGCGCATCTGGGTCTGGCACTAGCGGTACTAGCAGTTGCGGCGGCACGATTTATCCCGCGCCTTGTGCGTCCACTTCCTAAGTTGAACTTAAGTGATGCCCTGATCGGCATCATGCTGGTTGGTACCAGTTGGTGGTTGATGAGCGCTTATGTTGGTCGCAGCCTGTACGGCATCGTAAGTGGCCTGTTCTTTAGCGGATGGGATAACCAGGGGCACTTCACGACATTTGCAAACACTTATGAAATCGGCAGCACCACTTGGCCAACAATTGATGGCTCGGTGGCCTGGAACCAGTGGTACCCAGCCCTCCACACCACCATGTGGTCGCTGGCCCAACTTGGATCACAAACCGGTGCAGATCTACTTGATCGCACGAGCTTGCTATGGCCGTATGTGCAGTGGTC
>CAMDKJ010000158.1 GCA_945900705.1 Bifidobacterium breve
CGGCCTGTGGGGGAACAACTTTTGTGCCGAGGTCCTTTCGGGCAGGGCACTCGTAATGTGTAGGTCCGGGGTGGGGAGGAGCGCAGCGACGGTTCCCCGAGGCGGCTCCATGCGATGCGGAGCATCGCGGTGAGGTCGCGATTTGGGAGGCAGTGTCTCCCCGGATTTCGCCGGTCGTCGTGACGAGGCGGCACCTGTCATTTGGCGGTAGCCTTCATTACGAAGGAATGGTAATCGACTCGCCCAGGCGCCAAGCAGCGTCATCAATCGCTCATCGCTCGACGAAAGGTGCCGTTCGTGGCAAGCGTCAAGTTTACGGTCAACCGAGATCTGAACCTCCCCGCACGGGCCGTCTTTGACGAGTTGGTCGACTGGCGCGGTCACGCCAAGTGGGTCCCGCTCACGAAGGTTAAGGTACTGAAAGGCGACGGTGGTCCCGGCACTGAGTTCATCGCGACCTCCGGTATCGGTCCGCTCGCCCTGCCTGATCGCATGCGCGTCGACGCACTCGACGCGGAGGCGATGACTGTTCGCGTCTCGAAGATCGGGCCGGTGCTCACCGGCGTCGTTCACCTCTCGGTGACGGCTACGGGCGAGGGTGCCTCGCGACTCGACTGGGTCGAGGACATCTTGGTACCCCACATGCCGCAGTTCCTCGCCAAACCCGTTGCAGCGGCTGCCCGAATGGGCTTCCAGGCCTCAATATCTCGGATGGCCAAGTTGCTCGCGGCCGCCTGACTCACGGCATCGGGCACCAATCAGCCGGAAGCCCCCACCTTCTGCAGGACCGAGCGCACTATGCGCGGTCAATTGCTGATAATGGCATCCACTCCAAGCGCTGCGAGAAACGTCACGTCCGCCGAGGAATCAACGGTCCAAATATGAATGGCGTGGCCCTTTCCCTGAGTCAGGGCGACGTAATCGGGATTCGCGCACCCATGCGATCGAAACACCGGCGATTCCAATGTTCTCTGGGAGTGAACCATCACGGTGACGGCGCGGTACCGAATCCATGAGCAGAACTGTCGGCAGGCCGGGGGCGGATTCGGAAGTGTCCGACTGCTCGCCAGCAGCGCCAGCGATCACACACTTAGGCAGATGTCGCGTAGGTATTGATGGTCTATCGTCGATCAACACCTACGATCCGGAGACTGCTTGCGGTCGGTTCTCCACTTCGTCAAGCAGTTGTTTGAATGATCTGTGGGTGCGGCCGCGCCACCACGTTTCGATGAGCCAAGAGACTAGGAACGTGACCACCATTGCGATGGCTGATAGACGTTGTTCCATGACCATGTAGCCGAACAAGAAGATGAAAAGAACTGTGCAGAGACCGATTGCGGAGTATATCGGCCACGCCTTGGCACCAGTCTGGGATCGGATCCGCAAATGACCGACGTTCACGGCCGCATATACGAGCAGGAAGCCGGCTGAGCCCATCGATGCCACGGCGCTGAGGGGGAACACCAACACGAAGAAGATCACAAGAGCTGCGGTGATGAAGAGACCCTCTGCATCCTTACCCCAGAGCTGCTTGTCGAATGCGGGGGGCAACCCACCATTCTTCGCGATCTGGTAGGCGACGTTGGCAGATCCAAACAATGTTGCGTTGACAGCTGACGCCGTTGACAGCAGCGCTGCGATCGAGATAAGCACAAATCCGAAATGGCCCAGCGCCGGTTCCGCAGCGACGGCGAGGGCGGAATCACCCAGGGTCTTCAACTCGGAGAGTGGCACTTGGCCTACGACCCCGATAGAAACCGCCAGGTAGATCGCCACCACGATGCCAAGACTGATCCAGATTGCGCGTGGGATCTCTTTGATGGGCTTGGCCATGTTGGCCGCGGCATTTGTGATCAAACCAAAACCCTCGTAACCCACGAAGAGGACACCCGCTCCCACGATCATCGCGGTGGGGCCACTCCAATTCGCTGGCGAGAGGTTCTCGCTGCTCTGCGGGGTGAATGTGACGACGGCCGCAACGATGAAGACGATGAGGATCGCAACTTTGGTAATGACGATGGCCGACTCCGCGCGTCCCATCAACCGACTGCCAACGAAGTTGATGAGGGTGAATACGAGGATGACGCCAATCGCAAAGAACTGGGTAGGAATGTCCCAGAAGCCCTGTGCGTAGGCGGCGAAGCCGGTGGCGTACAGCGCAATTGCGATGACGTAGGCCAAGTACTGGAACACGTTAAACGTGCCTGCCTTCTTGTTGTCACCCCATCCTTTGACCATGAAGGTGACCGCGCCGCCAACGCTGGGAAAGGTTTGACCCAGCTTGACGTAGGAGTAGGCAGAAAACGAAGCCACGATCCCGCCGATAAGGAACGAGATCCACATTGCGGCGCCAGAGATACTTGCCACCACGCCGAGGATCGAGAAGATACCCGCGCCGATCATGCCGCCAACTCCGATGCTGACAGCGGCGATCAAGCCAATTCTCTTTGCGCTTGAGACGGACCCACCCGCTGCTGAATTCATGGAGCAAACCTAGTGCCGAAGGGTTGGTGTTGTGGCAGACTCGGTGTAATTGATCATGACGCGATTCCTTGGTTGATGATGTTTTGCGACAACAATCAGCTAGCTGGAGTTTCCTAGTTGGAGTCTGCCCAGAGTTTGGTTGACACCGTGATGTGTTCCGGCGTATTCCATGCCGAGTTTGATATCCGGAATGGTTGAGGACGTAGGCGAACTTGCCATCCGGATTCACCGCAACATCAAACGGGCCACCGAAACCAGAGATGGTAGTTGTTAGCGAATCCGCACTTGCAGGACTCGTAGCCAAACCGAGTAGCCCCGCAGTCAGTAGCAGGCCTGGAAGCGCCAAGGCACCGACGCTCTACGAGGTGCAAGTGCACGCCCGAGCGCTGCGAAGCGGGAACGGTAATGACAACAAGATTGAGAATAGCCGGGCAGTGACATTGCGGTGCCCGAATTAGAAACGAAGAAGACGGCCATGGGGGTGAAGAATCTCATCCACAGCCGGCATTGATTGCTCGCAATGCTGGCTGACTGGAATTAGATTGGGATGAGTTCCTTGGTGCTCAATAGTCCCAGAGTAGCACAAGTGCTACTCTGGGACTATGACAACGGTTGGGGTCCGGGAATTGCGCCAGAATGCCAGCGAGGTCCTGCGTGAAGTGGAAGCCGGTGATACGGCAACCGTCACGGTGGCTGGCCGGCCGGTGGCAAAAATTGTGCCAATTCTCGGCGACAGTTGGGTTTCATGGGAACGCGCAAAGTCGGTGTTTAGCAGTCCGACTGACCCGGAATGGGACACCCAGCGTCGCGAATTTGGAGTTGAGGAAATTTCCGATCCTTGGGATCGATGATGCGCTCGGTATTGGACACGAGCGTTCTTATTGGATCAACACTTGATCGTCTTGACGGTGAATTCACCATCAGCGTTGTGTCAATTGCGGAACTACAATTCGGGGTACTCATTGCCCCGAGTGAGTCCCAGCGCTCCCACCGGCTAGCCCGCCTAAGTGCAATTACGCGGATTTTTGAACCACTCCCAGTGGACTCATCAGTTGCCGCAAGTTATGCCGAAATTGCGGCGGCCACCTATCGCGCAAAAAAGAAATCAAGTGCGCGAAGTCTTGACCTCATGATTGCGGCGACGGCGCTTGCGCACAAGGCTCGATTAGTAACCGCGAACATCAAAGATGTTCAACATCTTGATCAGATTTTGGAGATCGTTGAAGTCAAGTAATCCCCGAATGGCTGTTGGGATACCGGGCCGACTGGGCCAGGGACGCCATAGACATTGGATCTCGTGTTTCGCATCGATGAAATCGGCTAGAAGTGAAAGCCAGCGGTTGCGGTAGGAACGGGCGTCATCTATCGTGCAACGATGGGAAGACGTGCACAGATAATCCCCGCTGATTTGCCTGCGACTCTTGGCGCACTCGTTGCTAGTGGCTATCGTGCTCGCACGGTGAAGGCCGAAATACAAGTGAACTTATTGGACAAGTTGCGGGCAGGGTCGGTGACTTTGCCGGGGATAGTTGGGTTCGAAGAGACGGTGGGCCCGGCGGTTGAACGGGCGTTGCTGGCCGGTCACGATTTTGTCTTACTGGGTGAGCGCGGCCAAGGAAAGACCCGCTTGATTCGCTCGCTGGCTAATTTATTGGATGAGTGGAGTCCACACGTAACGGGTTGCCAGATCAGCGATGAACCGACAGCACCCATTTGTGCTCGCTGCATTGCACTTGCAAATGAACAGGGGGATCAACTCCCCATCAGTTGGCGCCACCGCAGTCAGCGATACGGTGAAAAACTTGCCACCCCTGATACGTCTGTTGGAGACCT
>CAMDKJ010000159.1 GCA_945900705.1 Bifidobacterium breve
CTTGCGAAGCACCGGCATTAGCACCTCGTCCTTATGTTGGCGCAGGTCATAAATACCGGCCACCGCAATCTCAACTGCCTTGCGCGTGAACCCTTCGATTCCGTTTCCGGGCATCGCGAAATCCCGAACACTCGCCGTGACCGCGCGCATCGTGGCATCAGGAGTCAGCTCGAATGCGGCTTCCATTAGGTTGCGATAAAAGATCATATGGAGATTCTCGTCAAGAGCAATCCGCGCAAGGAGTTGCTCGGCAATTGGATCTCCAGTTGCGATGCCGGTATTACGATGCGAAACCCGGGTGGCAAGTTCTTGGAAAGATACATACGACAACCCCGCGAGCACGCCTGGGTGTATCGCTTTGAAGCCTTCGGTCATGTGCACCATGCGCGCACGTTCAAGAGCGATCGGGTCAATTGATCTCGTAACAAGTAGGTAGTCGCGGATCGCGACACCGTGCCGGCCTTCTTCGGCTGTCCAGCGCCCAACCCAATGGCCCCATGGACCATCAAGCCCCAAAAAGATGGCGATTTCGCGGTGGTAACTGGGAAGATTGTCTTCGGTAAGCAAGTTAACGATCAAACTTGTGCGGGCAACATCACTAAAACGCTGCTCCTCCGGGGTCCACTCCTTGCCCTCGAGTGGACCTGCGAAGTCCTCGCCGAGGCTCCACGGGATGTACTCGTGTGGGAACCATTCCTTTGCCTGACTTAAGTGACGATTGAGCTCAACTTCTACAACAGGCTCCAAATCCAAGAGGAGACGCTGCTCCGAAAAACTATCAACAAAGGTGGTCACGGGCTCAGTATTCCAGATGGCTCGTTCATTGCCACTCAGAGCCCTCGGACCTTGGGTGTGTCGACCTAAATCCCTGCCGCTGCCATTCATCCTCTGTGTGACCTCAACTGAGACAGGTCTGATCGTCTAATCCGTTGCCCTCAGAGGGCGTGGACCACCTCAATGCAACAGTGCCCGCTAACCGAAACCGGCCAACATTGCGGGCATTAAGTGCTACCCACCTTGCGTGATGTAGTCAAGCAAAGCAGCTCGCTCCCCTTCGAGCTCACTGAGTCGTGATTTGACGACGTCACCGATACTCACAATACCGAGCAACAGGCCATCGGCATCAGTGATGGGAACATGTCGAATCCTGCGATCAGTCATCAGATGCATCAGATCGTCAACGGATGCATCAGGCGGGGCGCAATACACCTGATGAGTCATGATGCTGGCTACCGAATTGGTGAGCGCCGAGGCGCCGCTGGCGAGTGCTCGCACGACATCACGCTCAGACACAATGCCAGCGATGGAGCGCCCATCATCAGAGACAACGAGCGCGCCCACTGAGATGTCGGTGAGCATTGCCACCACATCGGCAACATTTTTCTCCGGGGTGATGGTAGCGACGAAGTCGCCTTTGCTGGCCAAGATTGCCGCCAATTGCATGGTTGCCTCCACCTCGTTGAAAGAGATCGATGAGGCAATAGTGGCACGATTCCTTTCGCGTGTCAGACATTGCGCGATTAGGCCTTGTCTACGTCTGGTATCAGTGCCGCGCTTGCCCCTTGCGCGACCAACGAGCCCGCTGTGCCGCCACGGCCGCCGGGCACGGTCGGGACACCCGCCGAGCATGGACCGTCCGCGCGCAGATCGGCCCTGGCGAAGCCCGCGCCCGCGCAAGTCCGGCTAAGTGGCGCGCCCTCGTAATTCAGATGCCGAAGGTGCCCGCAACAGCAGTTTGTTAATGGCTGGGTAGCGAAGCACACTGTGCATCTGGAGTTACTCTGCTGCTCTCGTCAGTTTTTGGTCTACGACTCTGCTGAGGTACGACACCTTCCTCGTTGGTTGCACACCTCGGGGAAAGCCAAGTTTTTAGGGGGATATTTGCGTATCCCACTTTCTTTCGCGACTCCAACTCTCGCGCAAGTTCAGAATCTCAGTAATCGCCCGGTTCAAGTCCCGGGCCGCTTAAACACACCTTGTTCGGTCGCGTCCCTGCCGGCCGACCTCGGGGTCAACACGGCTACCTGAACCCACCCACCCATCGAACTGTCTCAGCAGGGTTGACAACTTCCGGCAAAGCGGCCTAGCCTGAATTCAAAGAGGTGAGTCACTTGACAACCAACTGGGCACCTGACCGCAGCGGCGATGCAGCGGACCAAGCCGAACACCTACGTGAGGTCATCGACCTGCAGGCGGCGGCTGCGGGAGGGGGGCATGAGTCCGTCGATGGGCGGGGTTATCCACTTGAGGATGTTGAAGAAGTCCTATCTGCCGAGGGTGCCGACGATGCCAGTGATGACCCGATGCACGCTGGCGGCCTAAAACCGCGTCGATGGCTAACCGCAGAGGAGGCCGCTATGCACGTCATCGATTCCAATTCCCCGGACGACTATGACGATGATGACGACTATCACGATGATGACGACGATGACGATGATGATGGCTTCGTCGCGCTTACTCCCGAGGACGAAACCCTCTTAGGTGTCGACCCGTACGACCTTGCCGCGCACGGAATTAAACAGGACTAGAGCAACATCCCGCAGTAGGCAAGTGCCATTCTCACTAAACGGCCTTGCCCACCACTCATTTCAGTTTGAAAATTATCGGATGCTGCTTCAGCGGGGGTTACCCAAACTAGGTCCAATGAATCCTGTGAGGGTGCGCAGTCACCAAAAATCGGGACGACAAATGCCATGGCGACGCAGTGCTGCCGTGGATCGTGGAACCCGGTGATAGTTGGGTCCGGGAAATACTCAATCACCGTAAAAGGTTGCGCGGCGGCAGGTATCTGCGGCATCGCCATGGAACCTAAGTCTTTCTCAAGGTGCCGGATTAAAGCGTCGCGAATACGTTCGCCATAGAGCACGCGACCAGAGACTATTGCGCGACTTATGCTCCCATCCGGCATACCTTTGAGCAAAAGGCCCACCTTTGCGACTTCGCCATTTGCGTTGGTGCGCACCGGCACGGCATCGACATAAACCATCGGAAGGTGGCCGCGCGCAATTGCCAACTCTTCGTCACTTAACCATGTTGTCCGGGTATCAAGGATTTCGCTCACAGTCGCACCCTAATCGGTGCAGCCAGCGATCTTCCGGAACGGCACGTTGACCGCCCCGGAGCCAAGGCCAATAACTAGAGTTAGCGCATGAGCGCATCCACCCCGCGAAGTGATGGCCCCACCCGCCCAGATGGCACCGAGTACTCGGTGCAGAAACCAGAAGTCGATTGGGCAGCGGAATTGACCCCGCAGGAGTACCACGTTTTAAGGGAGGCCGGCACCGAGGCCCCATTTGTGGGCGAGTACACCGATAGCAAAACCGAAGGGGTCTACTCGTGCCGGGCCTGCAGCGCCGAGCTATTTCGAAGCGCTGGCAAGTTCGACTCGCACTGCGGCTGGCCCAGTTTCTTTGAGCCCCTCGCCAAGGATTCGGTGGTCTATTTGGAAGATATCTCTCTCGGACGAAGTAGAACCGAGGTCCGGTGCGCTGCCTGCGGCGGCCATCTCGGCCACGTTTTTGAAGGTGAGGGCTACGACACGCCCACGGATCTGCGCTATTGCATTAATTCCATCTCGCTACGGATGAATCCGGTGGCCTCCCAGACCTGAAATACCCGCTGATTCGGCGCGCCAGTCAGCCCGGCAGTCGGGGCTGCCCGTACCCTGCTGAAGTGAGATCAGTACCTCCAACAGGAGACGCCTTCGCCGAAGCTCTCGTTCGCGTGCGCGCTTGCGCAGTGCGCCCTGAATTCCGCCTTGACGAAGCCCCCGCACCCTCACGATTAGCTCCCAGCGCCATGGCCTTGACCGTGGAGCCCGCGGACCCTGACGCCGATCACGCTTCTGGCCGCTTCGTTTTATTACATGATCCAGACGGGGTTGACGAATGGGACGGCACTTTTCGCGCGGTGGTATTCGTCCGGGCCGCCCTTGAACAAGACCTCGTCGGTGACCCACTTCTGCACGAGGTTGGGTGGAGTTGGCTCATTGAGTCACTCGCTGCGACGGGGGCTGAATGCACCCAGGCCGGTGGCACCATTACCTGCAGTTCGGGCCGGTCATTTGGGTCGATGTCGGACCGCCCCACCGATGGCTTCGTCGAGATTCGGGCATCTTGGACACCAATTACCACCGATGGTTCACCCGTCGAGTTCGTAATGGATCGTCATGTCGGAGCTTGGATTGAGCTCTTAGCACACGCCGGTGGCCTGATGCCGATGCCAAATGGCATCACCCAAGTCATTGCACCCCGCAGACGCAAACGCGGTTGAGCACCATCAAGCCCAGGAGCGAATTTGCGTTGAAT
>CAMDKJ010000160.1 GCA_945900705.1 Bifidobacterium breve
CATCACCCCAGCCTCTGCACGCTGCTCAGAAGCAAATGCTTTGAGGACAAAGTCGGCTGGATCCTGCGCCCCAACCGGGCGGCCGATCCCAAGACGCACTCGAAAATACTCGCCGGACCCCAACGCTTTACGGATACTTTTCAAGCCATTGTGGCCGTTATCGCCACCACCAAACTTCACCCGAATGCTTGCAAACTCAATATCCAGTTCGTCATGGAGCACGATCAAATTATCTTCAGCAACGTCATAAAACTGCATTAACGCTTTCACCGGCCCACCCGACTCGTTCATGAAGGACAGTGGCTGTACGAGCACCACATTTACCGAATTACCCGGGACCCCAAGTCGACCCTCGAGTGCTAGCGCGTTGGCACGCTTGTGCTTTGCCAACCGCCCACCCATCCGACCTGCAAGTTCGGCCACCGCGAGATACCCGACGTTATGCCGGGTCGCCGCGTAGTCCGGACCAGGATTACCCAGGCCCACAATGAGCCAGGTCATGGGATGTCCGTCTCAGAAAGTGAATTACTCGGCAGCCGGTTCGGCAGGTGCACTCGGAGGTGCGGCCGCAGCGGCTGCTGCGGCTCCGGCGGCCGCGGCGGCGTCCTCAACCTCGGCTTGTGCGGTGTTGACTTCGGAGTAAGCCTCGGCCTGCGCGCGGACGTCAGCAACAGCGTGCAGTGCAGCAGCCATTGGGTCTTCACCGCGGGCGATGGCCTCTTGCATCGCTGCAGCAACCGTGCCCGGGTCAATGCCGGCTTCAACGGCGGCGGCTTCAGCAACCTTCATGGCATCAGCCATATCGCCACGGGTCGCGGCTTCGAGCTTGGAGATGATCACGAGGTCAAGGTGCTCAAGTACCCGCTTGACCGGATCGCGCTGGACGTCGCGGGGCTTGGTGATGACGGTCGAGCCTTCGAAGGTGACCGCGAGCACCACCCGCGGCTTGCGCAGCGCGAGGTTGAGCTCATGCTCAGGCAAAGTGATGTGGACAAGCTCGGTGCCACTGCCGTAAATAACAGCGGGAATCCGGCCTTCGCGGCGGAGTTTGCGGGCTGCGCCCTTACCGAATTCGGAGCGGGCTTCAGCGGTGATGGCTACCTGTGACAACTTACTTCTCCTTAGTGAAAGTCACCTCGGTGAAGCGCGTTGGGCGCCGACCGCGTCGATCACGGTGACCAGCTAGCTGGCACACCCTCGCCGAGGAGTGACCAAAGTCTAACCCGTGACCAATTTCCGGACCTAAGGCCCCCGCCCGGTGGCTGCCCCAAGGTGGCTGCCAAGGTGGCTGCCGAGGTGGCTCAGTGCGAAGAGTTGACAGCCGAGGTATCGGTATCTTCGAACATGCTGGTGACCGAACCATCGGTGAAAACCTCGTTTACCGCTTTGGCCAGAATCGGGGCGATCGACAACACCGTGAGCTTGGGGAACCGTTGGTTTTCGGCGATCGGCAAAGTGTCGGTGACGATCACTTCGGAGATCCGCGAGTTCTGCAGCCGCTCGGCTGCCGGTTCACTCAAGATGCCATGGGTGGCGGCCACGATGACATCTGCCGCACCATTGTCGAATAACGTCTCGGCCGCTTTCACGATGGTGCCACCGGTGTCGACCATGTCATCGACAACGACACAAATTTGGCCTTCAACATCACCAACGACCTCGAGTACCCGTACCTGATTCGGCACATCGGGGTCGCGCCGCTTATGGATGATCGCTAGCGGTGCCCCGAGCACGTCGGTCCAGCGCTCAGCAACCCGCACCCGGCCGGCATCCGGTGAGATGACCGTGATGCGCGAGCGATCGGCTTTGCTTGAGACATGCTCGGACAGCAGTGGGAGCGCGAACAGGTGGTCAACCGGACCGTCGAAGAAACCCTGAATCTGTGAAGTGTGTAGGTCAACTGTCATCAAACGGTCAGCGCCAGCAGCCTTGAAGAGATCTGCCATCAACCTAGCCGAGATGGGCTCGCGTCCGCGATGCTTCTTGTCTTGGCGCGCATAACCATAAAATGGCATCACCACAGTGATGCGTTTTGCCGACGCCCGCTTCAACGCATCAACCATGATCAGTTGCTCCATGATCCATTGGTTAATTGGCGTCGTGTGACTTTGTAGAACGAAAGCGTCGCAACCGCGCACCGACTCCTGGAATCGCACAAAGATCTCGCCATTGGCGAAATCAAATGCGGTCGTCTTGGATAGCGGGATGCCGAGGTGTTGGGCTACTTGATTCGCCAATTCGGGGTGTGACCTACCTGCAAGCAGCACTATTCGCTTCTTGTTAGCCACCACGAGTTCGGTCACTTATCCTCCTGTGCGTGAGTTACCGGTTTTATTGCTTGGCTTGCTGCCTTTGCTGATGCGGTGCCCGGCCTGCGCCGAAGCACCCAGTCGAGGATATTGCGCTGCCGAGACCGCCCCACCCCAATTGCCCCTGGTGGCACATCTTCGGTAATGACCGACCCGGCGGCGGTATACGCGCCGTCGCCAATGGTTACCGGAGCAATAAGCATGGTGTCGCTGCCCACCCGAACATGATCACCAATTACGGTGCGATGCTTTTCGACTCCGTCATAGTTGACGAAAACAGTTGCCGCCCCAATATTGCTGCCCGTACCGATCTGCGCATCACCCACATATGACAGGTGTGGCACCTTGGATGAATCCCCCACCGTTGAGTTCTTGATCTCAACAAATGCCCCCGCTTTGGTATCTGCACCGAGCACAGTGCCCGGGCGCAGGTAGGTGAATGGGCCGACATTGCTGCGGGCACCAATTACGGCTAACTCAGCCCACGTGTGGGTCACCGTTGCGTCTTCTGCAACTTCACATGAGACCAAGGTCGTACCTGGGCCAATCTGGGCGCCTGTTGCAATTGAAGTTGGGCCACGCAAAGTGGTGTTCGGCAAAATCGTGACATCGGGTTCGATATCAACATCGACATCGAGCCAGGTGGTTGCCGGATCGGCAATAGTTACTCCATCGCGCATCCATCGAGTGTTTATCCGATCGCGCATGATTGCGGCGACCGCTGCTAGCTGCACGCGGTCGTTGACCCCCATGACCTCGGACGAATCCAGACACATCGAAGCGGCGACCGCTGCTGAATCACTTCGCAGCAGGCCGATGACATCGGGCAAATACTGCTCACCTTGCGCATTGTCAGCGGTCAAGCGCCCTAACACTCCACGCAATTTCACTAGATCAAAGGCGTACATCCCCGAATTGATTTCATCAACCGCGAGCTCATCAGCGGTCGCGTCTTTTTGCTCCACAATGCGCTGCACCCCACCGGCGGCATCGCGAATGACTCGACCGTAGCCGTAAGGATCGCCAAGGCGGGTGGTGAGAACACTGGCTGCCGCTTTAGCTTCGGCATGTGCCGAGACCAATTGCACCAAGGTGCTACCTGAAAGCAATGGGGTATCGCCGGTCAACACGACCAGCGGTGCATCAGAGAACACCGCCCCCCGGCCGTCGAGGTCTTCGAGGGCAACGCGCACGGCATGCCCGGTGCCAAGCTGCTCAACCTGCACCACGATCAAAGCCCAGGGCGCGATCTCAGCAATATGTTCGATGACCTGCTCGCGCCCGTGACCAACAACCACTACCAAGTGCTCGGGCTCCAAAGTGGCCGCGGCTTCAATAACATGGCCAAGCAGCGAGCGGCCCGCGATGGCGTGCAGCACCTTAGGAATCGAAGAACGCATCCTGGTGCCCTCACCCGCGGCAAGAATGATGACTGCTGACGGGCGGCTCATCTGCACGTAACCACCTTCGCTCACATGCGGGCACGCGTGGGGGTTGTGCTTGGGGTCAAGCACTGCACTGCGCCTGCGAATTACCGGGGAAGGTGGCTTAACTCTATCTACCCGGCGGCCGGTCAAATCGGCTGGACTCGGCCGTGGCCCCGGTGCCCGGGATTTTGCTGAATGCGCACGGGGGTCCTCAGCTGAAAGCCGGTATAGCCACCCTTTGAGCCGCCAAGGCGGCGGCGGTTGCTGGGGTCAAGGCGTAGTTGCCGACTTCCGGCGCGATGAGTTTCGGATAGAACCGATTAATTGAATTGTCGGCCAGATACTGGTCGTTGTTGCAGGTCAAGTTATCCGCCCGGCAGCCAGAGTCTTCGCCACCGAGCCCGGTGCCGTGTTCGGCATCCCCATCCCAAATCAGGTTACCGCGAATTTGCAGGTCGGCATCGAACAAGGTTGGCACCGTGACATTGGACCCGTCTTGCCATCGCCCGCGATAGGGAGCCGCTACCGTGATT
>CAMDKJ010000161.1 GCA_945900705.1 Bifidobacterium breve
GTTGGAGTGGCGGGAGCTGCATGAGGGGCTCGCCCCCTTGGCCGACCAATTGCCGGCCTAGCTCGTGGAAAAGAAGGTAGTTATCACCACCAAAGCTGAAGCAAGTAAAGCTCTAGAGAAAGCCACCAAAGATTGGCGCGCCGCCAAGAGGCGTGAGCGCGCTGCCCGTGACCTGCTAGCAGCAGTGGTGGCCGATTCCGTCCACGGTGGGTATCTAAATGAAAACAAGGTCACCAAGATCACCGCCATCCCGCGGATGACAATCCGTAAGATGCTCGGTAAGAGTTAAGCGCTAAACGCTTAAGTCATAAATCTTGGGGGATCAGTGTTTGTTAAGTCAGTGTTCGGAAAGTCTGTGTTCGCCCTAGCCACCTGCCTGCTATTAATGCCAATCGCGACTTCTGCCGCCGCGACCAATAACTCTGACTTAAGCCGGGGCACCGCGAAAATCCTCAGTGCCTCATGGGGCTTAAATGGTGGTAACTCTTGCCCAAGTGGTGGCAGCGGTTTCGATAATGTGCCGGTCACCTTGAACTGGTTTATTGATCCGGCGTCGGTAGCACCAAACGACTTCCTAATAACCAGAGCCGACGGCACCACCGCCAACCCGGCTTGCGCTCTGCTCTTCCCACCGGATGAAAAAAATGAGCGGCAAACTATCGACCTAGTTGGTGACTTCGGTGATCCCGCCGGGGTGCGGCCAATCACCTTGACGATTACCGGTGCGCTAAAAGGTCGGGCAATGACAAGTACCCACTGGCAGAAAATCCCCGCCGGCCTTACCCGTGCGATAGACCAGATCGAGGCGGCTCCCTTTATCGCAGACGCTTGGATGCTTACCTCGAAGATGTTGCAGGGTGACAAAAACCGTTGCACCGTGGGGAAGAATTTCGTGCGCGTCGCTTGGTCAAACGGCATGACCGCTTATCCAAATGGTGACGAAGTTGGTGCCGCGGTCGTCGATTCCTATAGTGCGGTTTTCACCCTGCCAGCTGGCAAGTCCATCATCGTCAAGCCGCTGGCCGTGGGTGATCTCGCTGATCACTCGAAAACGTCGATGGATGACAATATGCACGACCTGTGCCTACCGGGACTACCTAAAGGAGCAAAGCTCAGCGAGGTGCGTATTGGTGCCTCAATGTTGCGCGACCCAAATGGTGACCCTAATGCGTCGCAACAGTTCAAGTTGTAGTGCTGGAGACTTGTTTATAACCCTAGTAATTAGTTCGAAAGTGGTTTAGATTACTGCGATGACCCGAGCCATTCGAATCCTTTCCGCCGTTGCCGTTGCCGTGTTGGCCCTAACCGGGGTGGGCGTACCTGCCAACGGGGCACCCGCCCCTGACATAGCAAGTGGTGGCAACGCACCCGGTGGCTGGGTCATCGGCCCGGTCGACTACCAAGATCTTTTCGGCTCGGCTGGTGTTGGTGAGCCACAAGGAACCCTGGTTGCCGACTCGGGTTTTCGGCCGTACCCGCATGGCTTCCCGATCCCAAACTGGGGTTCGGCTGACAGTTTCGCGCAAAGTCAAGTCGTTTACGGGCTCCCCGAGCGTCTAACCCTGGAGAATTACCAAAAAGGCAATTATGAAGGCCCGGCACCGCTTAACTCCCTGTCACTGCGCCGCACCCTAGGCGACGGAGTTTGTCAAGATGCGAAGAAAATTGATCCGAAGACCGGTGAGTGCAAACTGATACTCGGCGCCGAGCTCCTCGCCCAGATGATCGAGAGTGCTGGCGCTGGTGGGCACTGCTTCGGTATCGCGGCAGCGGCCGCGGCTCTTTATAACGGCCAACTGCCGGCGAACCAAGTCGGAGCATCCGGTTTGGGTATCAACGCAAACAACCAGATGGGTAACCCCGCTGTCCAAACGATTACTCGGCTTTTCGGCACCCAATATCTCAACAACAATTTCTTGACAGATATATACGCCGGGCAATCCCCCACCGAAGTAGTGCAAACTCTCATCAAGACCCTGCCCAGTGGTCAGGTACCTTTCCTACTCAGCATAATTGGCGAAATAGGAGGGCATGGCATCACGCCTTACGCCGTACTTGACCGCGGCAATGGCCTTTTCGATATCGCCGTCTATGACAACAACTTTCCGTTACGCGCCCTGGCCCTGACGGTCGATACAAATACCGATTCATTTGTCTACACCTCCGCAGTCAATCCAGATAGCCCGACCTACACCTGGAGTACCGCGACGAACGCAGCCATCTCACTTACTTCAATTGACGAGATCTTGGCCGTTCAACCATGCCCGGTATGCCGCGGGAAGGACACTGGCACTTTGCTGGCTTTTAGTTCATGGGATATAAAAAACAACGGCCTACTTGGCATCACGTTACTTGATGCGCAAGGCAATGGCCTAGCTGCTGATCTTTATCGGCTAATGTCACCCCTGAACCCAGCAAACCAAGAGCAGGTAAGCGCACCGCTGATAGTGATCGATCCGGGGGTGGAGTTTACGGTCGAAGTTGTTGCGGGAGCCCTTGTCGCTCCGCAATCCCTCGAGGTGTATGCAATGAGCAATGGTGCCTCAGATGTGTTGACCCTTGAGGACATACCCGCCCAAAGTACCGTCAAATTCGCGGTTTTTGAAAAGGGGACAATTTTCTCCGCGACCAAGGCATCATCCCCGCGCATCCAGCAGCTCGCAGACGAAAAAGTGAATAGCTACGAAGTCAATGGCCATCCACTGGATCTACCAAAGGGCGTATACGTTGGGCAAGAATGGGATCGCCAAAAAAAGACGGTGCGATACTCGACAACCGCAAAGCAAACCCTGAAGTGGAATATCCAAATCGACAAAAACCCGACTCCAACCGAGTTCGGCTGGGCCGGCCTTGGTGTTGAGGTACCAGCCGGCAGCGATATCTTGGTTGACTACGCCAAGATGTCGGGCGTGGTGCCACCACTCGCCTGGGTTGTCGGTAAAGACAAGTCTCGGACACCGATAACAATGGTGAAGATAACAGCGGCACTACTCAAGGCGGAAAAGGCCAACGTCTACACGGTCGTCGGGCCCGGGTGATAGGCACTTTCACCAATTAGTGGCGCCAGGCCCATGGCGCCCATTGCTGGCCTCAGGGTGGAGCCACCACCGCTAAATGTTTGGCGTTACTGGTCGAAGATCCAAACCGCTAATGCCTTCGAAGTTTTGAACATTGCGCGTGTAGAGCGGAAGGTTATGGGCAAGCGCGGTAGCCGCGATGAGTGCGTCAAATGCGCGGGCCTGATTTTTTCGCCCTGATTGACGCAAGCACCCGGCGACAATCACAAACCTTCGCGCGCACGCAGCATCAAACGGCAATGGATCAAATGATGCCTCAGTTTGTTGAAGAACAAGTTGGCGCATTGCCCGTTCATGTGAGTTTTTTGATACCTCCGGGCCGACACTTAATTCGGCTAAAGTGATGACGCTAATGGTGGGGAATGCGGGGAGATCTGCTGCAGAGAGATTCGGTAACTCGATCACCACACTGGTATCCAGGATTCCCACAGAAGTCACCACAGAAGTCACCGCAGAAGTTGCCTCCGAGGTTGAAGGTGTCAAGGTTTCGCATTCAGATTCGAGTCAAGGGTTGTATCAAGAGCCTGGTCGATGTCACTACGCAAAGATTCAGCATCAATGCGCGGAACGTTTTTCCAGCTTTCTAGTAAGGCAGCAGCACTCAATCGAGGTTGTGGGAAGGGCGTCAGGAGTGCGACAGGGGAACCATCCCGAGTGATCGTCATGCTCTCACCGCCTTCCACTCGATTTAAGATCTGCCCACCGTAGTTGCGTAAGTCACGCACTGAAACCTCGTTCATTTAGTAAGTGTATCACCGGTGATACACGCACGATTCCATGGACAACTCGCAAGGGCTCCACCACGCAGGAGTCTGGGCCGGCCCGATGGTCCCATCGCAGTTTTGCCTGAAGTGCTGGTGCGCCCAAGAGGCATGCGCGCCTCGAATGCAGGACACTGCTCGCTAGTGGAGAAGGAGTCAAGAAACCCGACCTGCTGACTAGGATCGAGCACCAAAGAAGAGTCACCCGCAACAGCGAATCGGGGCAATAATGGACTTCCAGCTGAGCGCACGGGCCCAGGAGCTCTCAGAGAACATGTGGGACTTCCTCAACACCCGCGTGCTCCCGTCGGAGAAGGAGTACGACCGCTACCGGGCAAGTGTCGGCCCTGACGACTCCACCCTCCCCCCCATCGTTGAGGAGCTAAAGGCCGAAGCGCGTGGACGCGGCCTATGGAACCTGTT
>CAMDKJ010000162.1 GCA_945900705.1 Bifidobacterium breve
CCCTCACTGCACGGTGTTACCCAAACCACCGGCGCCGCCAAAAGTGCCCTTGAAGAAGACACCTACTGGCTGACCCCAAACACTGTGCCAACCATGGGCAATTATTTCCGCGCCGCCGGCTACGAAACCTGGTACCGCGGCAAGTGGCACGTCAGCGACGCCGACCTCTATATACCCGGCACCAACTCCCCTATCCCCAGCTACCGGGCAAACGGGGCACCGGATCTGCGCCTCGAAAAACTCTACGAAGAGGTAAACCGGCTCGATAGCTTCGGCTTCAATGGTTGGGTCGGGCCCGAGCCCCACGGCGCGAACCCCTATGACAGTGGATCATCAGCCCCATTCTTCGTCGGGCGCGATGCCACCTATGAGCGCCTAGGTGTTCAAACAATCAAGAAGTTGCAGCGTGGGCGCAAGCCGTGGCTAATGGTTACCTCATTCGTCAACCCCCACGACATTGTGCTCTGGGGGCGGTTGTCACTGCTGCTGAACAATATGTGGTTGCGGCAGCAAAATGAGCGGTCGAATGTGCCTCTCGAGTTGTTCCTCGACACCATGTGGTCGCAGCTCAAGGATGAAAACCTCATCACTAAGCCACGCGCCCAAGCAAGTTACCGCGACACCTACGCGAGTGCATTCCAGCCAAATGACAACACACATCCTTACCACCAGTTCTACTACGCCCTGCAAGAAACTGTCGATAAGCATGTTGCCAAGATTTTGCAGACCTTGATATCGGATCGCCAGTCCTACCGCGACACCATCGTGCTTTATGTTTCTGACCACGGAGATCTACTCGGTAGCCATGGTGGGCTATACCAAAAGTGGCATAACGCTTACGACTCAGTACTTCGCGTGCCACTTGTGGTTCACAACCCGATCTTGTTCCCCAAGGCCGAGCAGACGCAGGTGCTTACCAGCCACGCGGATGTCCTGCCGACGATGCTTGGCTTGGCCGGCTTAAATGTTGATGCCGTGCAGCGCCGCCTAAAGCTCACCCATAACGAAGTTCACCCACTGGTGGGCCGCGACCTCTCGGGCTTCTTGCTCGGCGAGCGCAAGGCCGAAGCAGTATCAGGCCCGGTCTATTTCATGACCGACGACGAGCCGACCCGTGGCGACTACCAACTCGATTCCTTCGGCCGCTACTACGAGTCAGTCGTGCAGCCGAACCACATTGAAGCTGTAGTAGCGCAGTTGCCAACCGGTGCCGGCGGCTCCATGCAACAGTGGAAGTTCGCTCGCTACTTTGATAATGATCAGTTCTGGAGTGCTCCTGGCCAGGCGGATATTGTTACTAACTTGGTGGGCTCACAAGCCAAGCCCGGTGAGGTAACCGGCACCACCACCGTCAAGGTTTACCGGGCAACCGCCTTCACGGTGACTCCGCCGCCGGACGAGTACGAGCTCTACAACATGACAGCTGACCCATTGGAGATTGACAACCTCGCGGGCAATCCGGCATATGCTGCAATCCAGGCCCAAATGGCAAACCTGCTGGTTGCCCAGCGTGACCTAAAGCGCATATATCCATCAGGTCGCGGAGCTGTCACCAAGCAAGATGCCCAGTTGAGTCAAGGGCCGGTACCTGCTCGCCCAACCGGGCCACAGCAACTTGTTACCCTCGACATCATTAACACGTTGAGCAACGCCTAATCAGAAAGCCAACTTCACAACCGATTGGTACAGACATGAACTTAGCCCCGCGTTTTGCCAGTATCGCCCTTGTCGGAGTTGCTGCCTTTGCTCTGCTTTCGGCTACCACCGCTACCGCCGCGCCGCTCACCGCACCTACCGGCACTTACACCGAAAAGTGTGGCAAGCCGCAGATAGATGGGGACGGCAGCTTGGGCAATGTGCTCTGCCCAAATGGCAAGGCCAATTCACAAGTAAAGAAGTACTTGACGAAGGCGTTACCTAATGTGATGGCCTTAGGCAAGAACCCCAACAAGGTTGCGGTCAATAACGCCGCATGCAGAGACATCAATAAAAACAGCATCCCCATGATTGTCGATGGCTACACCTATGTTCATGCAGCTCATAACTACATGAAGCCGATACCATCGGTGAATGCGCTATCTCAGGCTTTGCTGAAACACGAAGACGATAATACGCAAGCGGAAATAACTGCCCACGGCTTCGTGTTCGGTGTGTGCTAACGATTTTTTGAACTAGGGAGCCGTCGGCAGACTCAAGTTGCCGGCGGCTCCGCTATTTCAGTTGAAGTAGTTGCTTCGGGTGTGGCTTCGGTCGTCGACTCTGGTGCTGCTTCGGATGTTGTTTCATCTTTTTTACCCCGCCGCACCAAGCCAATTACGGCGACAACTACCGCACCGGCGATTAATCCGATTACCAGATAACTCCACCACGGCAATCCACTGCCACTTGAGGTTGAACCGGTTACGGTGAAGTCAATGGTGTCGTTCAATCCACCCTTAGCGACCACCGTGGTGTCCGAGGTTTGTTTCGCACCGGTGCCGGTGACTTTGGTTATTTTCCCCGGAAAGTTAATAGTGAAGTTGTACGAACCCATATTCATGTCGGGCATTTCGAATGCAGCAGGATCAGTTTCACCCGTAGCCTGATCGAGATTCGCTACTACATGCAACCTCGCTGTGTCGCCATCGGTTGTCATTGACCAACCCTCATCGATGTCTGAGGCCTTGGCGTTCGTTATTGTGCACGTAAGAATAAAGTTTGTTTCATCCTCACTGGATGCGCAATCCTTGGCTACGTCAAGGCCCATCCCGGAGGTGGCGTCACCGGAGTCAGCTTCATTCAGTAGGTCATCAGCGGACGTGAGGCCGAAAACTGAGGCCGCCTGTTTCGCAATCGCTACTTTGAGGGTTCCTGACATAGTTGAGTCAGCATTCACGTTGAGTACATAGTCAAGGCTCATGCATGCGCTCAGTAGGCCCACCACAAGGCCCATTGCGGCGGTAAATCCCACTATCCGGCGCGAGCTCTGAACTTTCATGATGCTCTCCAAAGTTAGATGTGCCTATAATTCTGTAGCCATATCTAACTACACCCAAGCATTTGGAGCGAGCGTGCAGCACCGCAACTCCCACCGAGGCGGCCGTAGTTGGGCCGCGCTGATCCCCAGGCTCTTCTTGGCCGCTGCCTTGACCGGCGGTTGGGCGATGTTGGCCATCGGCCTACCAGCTCAAGCCATCAGCATCTCCACTGAGGATCCAGCTCCAGATGAGCCGCCGGCAGACGAGCCCGCAGACGAGCCCGCAGACGAGCCCGCAGATGAGCCGGCGGCAGATGATGCAAGTGACGAAGAGGTGACCGACGAAGAGGTGACCGACGAAGAAACAACCAACGAAGAAACAACCAACGAAGAAACAACCAACGAGTCGAGCGACGAGGCGAGCGATGGTCCCAGTGATCAGCCTGTTGACGCGGCGACGGATGAGCCTGCCACGACAATTGCAGCCCAACTGTCAATCTCAATCGAGGCGGAGATCGGCGCCCAAGCTAGTGGCGAAAGCGTAAGTGTCGAAGCCCGCGGCCTATTACCTGGCAGCCGCGCGACACTCCTAATGTTCTCTACGCCGCAAGTTGTCGGCGAAGCGACTGCCGATGCTGACGGTTTTCTTTCGATGTCACTGGAGTTACCAAGTGATCTTGCCATTGGCAATCACACCTTGTTACTTCAAGCAGTGAATTCCGAAGGTAATCAAATTCAACAGGCAACCGGCTTCTCCATCGCTGCTGATGGCACTATCGCTTCGATCACCGATAACGCATCCACTGCCGGGCTTGAAATCCCAGTAATCTCATCAAACCCCAAGGTGCCCGCGTATCCGGTGGTGGTCCCCCTTGATACACCGGCGGCGGTCGTAGCAACTTCTATTGCTGGGCTGACGATCGCCACCGTCGCAAGTGTTGGGCTCGGCGGGTCACTTCGTGGGTCTTCCCGACGTGCACCAGCCGGGCCTAGCGGTGATGGCATCGATACCGCGGTGCGCGGTCGCGACGATGAACTTGACGACATTGACGAGCCAAACCTGCCGCGGCGCGCCGGTGCCGCTTTGTCTCTAACCGGCGCTGGCGCAGCGGTTGCCAAGATTAGCCCATTGCTTAGCCGCACCTTCAACGATGCCGCTCCACTTCGCGCCTTTACCGGCAGCTTTAGTTTGTTGCTGCCGTTGGCGGCTTTGCTTCTTGGTATTTTCGCGGCCATCAGCGTAGGGGGCCGGGCCGAGCCGGCTGTGCTCGCTTTCATGATTCCGCTGCTAGTCCTCGGC
>CAMDKJ010000163.1 GCA_945900705.1 Bifidobacterium breve
AAAGCGCCAGTTCGTGAGGGCTAAGTTCACTGGTGCTGATAAGGCGACTGTCACTCCGGTACGCGGGCAGGGCTCGCACTCGGTAGGTGGGCTTTCGAAGGCCGATTGCTTCATAGTTATCCCTGCAGGGCAAAGTGAGGTACCGGCGGGGGCTACCGTTGACATCATCGATCTGAGGAATTGGTGAACATGGCGGATAAATCCTTCACCCATTTAAATGAGCACGGTGATGCACGCATGGTTGACGTCTCTGCCAAAGAAGTTACGGTGCGCTCAGCAACTGCGCACGGGCAGGTTTTGGTTTCCGCTGAAGTGGTAAGCATGCTTCGCGGCGCGGGGGTGCCAAAAGGCGATGCTCTAGCGGTGGCTCGCATTGCCGGAATTCAAGGGGCAAAGCGCACCCCCGATCTCATCCCACTTTGCCATCCACTTGCCATCCATGCGGTGGAAGTGGATTTAGTGGTGGTTGACGCTGGAGTCGACATCACGGTCACCGTGCGCACGGCCGATCGCACCGGAGTCGAGATGGAAGCTTTGACCGGGGTAGCGGTGGCAGCCCTCGCGCTGATCGACATGGTCAAAGGCGTAGATCGGCGAGCTTCGATTTCCGATATCGAACTTCTTGAAAAGCTCGGGGGCCGCTCGGGCCATTGGGAGCGCAGCCTGTGACTTACCGAGCCCTTGTCATTACGGTATCCACCCGAACAGCGGCAGGTATTTGGACTGATACCTCAGGACCGATACTTGTCACAGGTCTTAGCGCTCTCGGAATTGAGGTAACGGGGCCAATCGTGGTTGCTGATGGTGAGCCGGTCGGTGTTGCCCTGCGATCAGGGATTGATTCAGAATTCGATCTAATTGTGACTACCGGCGGCACGGGCCTCAGCCCAACCGATCACACCCCTGAGCAGACCCGCCCGCTTTTGGATCGCGAAATCCCCGGGCTAGCTGAATTGATCCGGGCTAAGGGCCTTGCCGCCGGGGTTCCGACCGCGGCGCTATCGCGGGGGCTCGCCGGTTTGGCCGGCCAAACCCTGATTATTAATGTTCCGGGGTCAGCGGGTGGGGCCCGTGATGCAGTTGTTGCACTTGAACCGACTTTGCTCCATGCCTTGGATCAGATCCGAGGCGGCCAGCACTAGGGTTCCCTAGCGGATATCTGAAGTTCATAAAGTGGCCTTGTGGGACGATCCTTGAGCGGCTTTGACGGACCCGTTCACTATCAGTTCACTATTTGTTAAAGCGCTGTTTACTTATTACGGGTGATTCGGAAACATGGGGTCGTGAGACTATCGCAATGGTAGAGGGGTCCCAATTGCAGCTGCGCGACCTTCAGTCGGCGGCTACCTCACATCGCGGGGACCGAGTTTTCACGAGGACTGTCGCGGGCGCTGCATTCACCTCCCTGGCGGTACTAGCTGGTATTGCCCTTTTCCTTGGCTTCCAGGCAATCCCTGCTTTCCAGACCCAAGGATTGTCGTTCATTACGACCACTGGCTGGGACATTAATACCAATCCACCGACCGTGGGTATCTTCGGGATGCTGTACGGGTCGGTGTTACTTGCATTTATCGGCTTAGTGATCGCCGTGCCGGCGGCCGTCCTGCTAGCTATTTTCATGGTGTTTCTCTCGCCACCACGGCTTTCCAAGATCCTCACCAACCTTATTGACTTGATGGCAGCAATCCCCTCGGTGATTTTGGGGCTATGGGCTTTCTACATTCTCAATCCAACCGCTGAGGAGTGGCAGGTACTCCTCAATAAGTACCTCGGCTGGATCCCGATCTTCGAAAACACTTCGGGCAACTTTCTAGGCACGCCCTTCATTGCCGGGTTCGTGCTGGCGATCATGATGATTCCGATTATCACCGCGGTGACCCGAGAGGTTTTAAGCCGCACACCGCCAGAGCTAGTCAACGCCTCAGAAGCCCTGGGCTGCTCACTTTGGACAATGCTGCGTTATGTGGCCCTGCCATATGGCCGCGGTGGGATCGTCGGCGGCATCATGCTCGGCCTTGGCCGCGCACTTGGTGAGACGATCGCGGTCTTCTTCGTGCTAAAGCTTGTATACGAGACCAACTGGGACAAGATCATTGAATCCGGTGGAGGTTCAGTGGCAACTCTCATCGTTAGTCGCTTCGGCGAAGTCTCGGGTCCTTCGGAACTGCAGTTACTTTTGGCGGCGGGTTTCTTCCTTTTCATCATGACTTTAGTCGTAAATGTGATTGCCAACCTGATCGTCAGTCGTACCGGACGGTTGCAGAAGTGAGCACCTCTACTTTTGACCCGGCAGCTCTGGAGCAACTCCAGCAGCAAAAATCAGGGCGTCCATGGCGCAAGAAGCCAACCCGGTTCACCGCTTCGGTGGCCTTGGCGGTTGTCATACCCGCCCTGCTGGTCGCGGCACTATTTCTGACCAGTGATATCCCGGTACCTATCCTCCTCGTGGTTATTTATCTGCCACTTCAGTTGATCGCTTCCGGCATCGCGGCCTGGGCCACGAAAGGCACCCGAGGTATTGCTGACTCGGTGATCATCGTGAATGCCATTGGCGCGAGTCTTTTTAGCGTCGTTGTACTGGTGTCGGTTATCGGGTCATTAGTAGTTCGAGGTCTTCGGGCGCTCAGCCCGCACTTCCTCTTTCAGAACAGCGTTTACATCAGCCCGAGTACCCCATTGGATTACGGCGGCATTGGCCATTCGTTGGTCGGAACATTATTGATTGTATTTATCGCATCGCTAATTTCAGTGCCGATCGGAATCGCCACCGCGGTTTACATAACCGAGGTTCGCGGCCGCGCTGTTCCTTATGTCCGCTTCTTCGTTCAAGCGATGAGTGGTGTCCCATCGGTGGTAGCCGGGCTTTTCATTCTGACAATTGTCGTCGCCACCGGCGCTTTCAATCAGAGTGCATTCGCCGGCGGGCTGGCATACGCGATCTTGATGCTGCCTACCGTTGCGAGAACAGCGGAGGAAGTACTCAAATTGGTTCCCGATGACCTGCGCACCGGGGCCTTGGCCCTTGGCTCCACCAGAGCCCGAACGGTACTAAGGGTGGTAATCCCAGCGGCACGCACGGGCATTATCACCGCGGTGATTCTAGGGGTGGCACGGGTTATTGGCGAGACCGCACCCTTGCTCTTGGCGGCCGGCAATAATGACCAAACCGTGGTAAACCCATTCGGATCCCCGATTTCTTCGGTACCAACTTACATTTTTAACAACGTCGCGCTTCCGTATCCAGATGCGGTTGCGCGGGCTTGGGGATCAGCGCTTGTCCTCATCATTTTGGTTGCCATTTTGTTCACCCTTGCTCGCGTTCTCGGGCGCGGGCGCGTCGGCCGATAGGAAGCGAAGATCATGTCCACAAGTGAGTATGAGGGTGTTATGGAACTAGAAATTGAGGGTATCGATCAGTCGGCTCTGCACCAGGTGGGCCCGACCGAAATGGAGTCGCGCGACCTCAGTGTCTGGTTCGGACACCGTAAAGTCTTAGAGGGTGTCAATATTGTCTTCCCGAAGAAGTCTGTCACCGCACTCATTGGCCCATCAGGTTGCGGCAAGTCAACCTTCATTCGCACCTTAAATCGCCTCCATGAACTCATCCCCGGAGCGGCACTTGCCGGTTCAGTCCTCTATGAAGGCAAAGACATCTATGACGCAGATGTAGACCCGGTTCACATCCGCCTGAAGATCGGCATGGTGTTTCAGAAGCCAAACCCGTTCCCCAGCATGACCATCCGCGGCAATGTGCTCTCCGGGTTGAAACTTTCAGGGATGAAGCGCGATAACCATGACGACATTGTTGAGCAGACCCTCACTTCTGCAGGCCTCTGGGCTGAGGTCAAGGATCGGCTAGGTAGCGCCGCTGGGGATTTGTCCGGCGGGCAGCAGCAACGTTTAGTAATCGCCCGGGCACTAGCTGTGCAGCCGCACGTCCTCTTGATGGACGAGCCTTGTTCGGCATTGGATCCTGCTTCTACCTTGAAAATCGAAGAGACAGTCCGTGAGCTCTCCAAAGAGGTCACCATCATTATCGTCACACACAACATGCAGCAGGCGGTACGCGTTTCGGACTACACCGCGTTCTTCCTAGCCGAAGAAGGAACTCCAGGCCATGTTGTTGAGCAGGGTGCAACTACGGAGATCTTCGGAAATCCACAGCAACAGCGCACCCTTGACTATGTAAATGGCAGATTCGGTTAATACGCTGTTTACCTGTACACG
>CAMDKJ010000164.1 GCA_945900705.1 Bifidobacterium breve
TTTGATGACGAGCGCGCGATGGTCCGAATCGACATGAGCGAATACTCCGAGAAACATTCGGTGTCACGCCTAGTCGGTGCACCTCCCGGATATGTCGGTTATGAAGAGGGCGGCCAGCTAACCGAGGCGGTTAGGCGGCGCCCGTATTCGGTAATTCTCTTGGATGAGGTTGAAAAAGCCCACCCTGAAGTATTTGATATCTTGCTGCAAGTGCTCGATGATGGCCGATTGACCGATGGCCAAGGTCGAACCGTCGACTTCCGCAATGTGATAATGATTTTGACCTCGAATATGGGTTCGCAGTTCTTGGTTGATACCGAGTTGCCATTTGCCGAGCGCAAGGCACTTGTGATGGGGGCGGTGCAACAGAGGTTCCGGCCTGAGTTCCTAAACCGCCTCGATGCGATGGTGATGTTCGAGCCACTTGATCGCGCTGAACTCCTAAAGGTGACCGATATCCAAATCGAGCAACTGCAGCGGCGCCTAGCGGATCGCCGGATCACCCTTGAGGTTACGGGTGCAGCCAAGGATTGGTTGGTTGAAGTGGGATTTGATCCGATTTACGGCGCTCGCCCACTGCGTCGGTTGGTGCAAACTGCGATAGGCGACCAGTTGGCCAAGGGGATCCTGGCTGGTGAAATCCGCGACGGCGACAAGGTGGAAATCAATGCTTCGGGTGCAGGTGAGCTGACTTTGAGCACTTCCTAAGCCCACCTGCGGGCCCCATATTTACGGGCCGAGGTGTATGGGTGCCCATATCTGTGCTAAGCTAGTGTCGTGAAGACAACCGTTGACATTACGGATGCCCTTTTGGAGCAGGCCAAGGAGTTAGCCCACCGCCGAGGCTGCACTCTGCGATCTCTACTTGAGCAAGCTTTGCACCAATTACTGAAAGACGATGCCGACCGCAAGGCCTTTTCACTGCGTGATGCCTCTGTTGGCGGCGGGTGGCTTACCGAAGAAGCGAGCGCGCGAAGTATGACGGAGTTGATTCACGGTACTTACGATCGGCCGTTCCCTTGATTGCCGTTGACACAAATATTTTGGTCTATGCCCATCGCCGAGAATCCCCAGATCATCTCGTGGCGAAGACGGTGCTGTCGGACCTTTGCAGTGGCTGGAGTCCTTGGGCGATTCCATGGCCTTGTATCCACGAGTTCCTTGCCGTAGTTACGAGACCGGGGTATTTTGTTGTCCCAACAACGCGAGCACGAGCTCGGGATCAAATCGATGCCTGGATTGAATCTCCGTCGCTATCCAAGATATCTGAATCAGATCGCCACTGGCGGACCCTAGATAAGCTTGTTACTGAAGGCAATGTCCTCGGACTTCAAGTACATGACGCGAAGATTGCGGCCATCTGCCTAGATGCGGGTGTCAGTGAATTCTGGTCGGCAGACCGAGACTTTTCACGATTCCCAGCACTTCGGACCCGCAACCCGCTGGTGCTTAACTAAATCCTGCACGCAATCGATCAATTGCCGCCTGCAGCACCTCGGTGCGCTTGCAAAATGCCCATCGCACATAGGGCTTCCCGACTTCGACATCATCACAAAACACCCCATGCGGGATGGCCACTACCCCGGCTCTATTTGGTAGCTCCCGGCAGAAAGTCAGTCCATCGGTATACCCCAGTGGGCGCACGTCGGTGGTTGCGAAGTACGTGCCCTGAGGTCTGATGACGGCGAACCCTAGCTCCTCGAGCCCCGCGCAAAGCAGATCGCGCTTGAGTGCCAGATCACTTCGGAGCTCGCGGAAATACTGGTCGGGTAGCCCAAGCCCATGGGCCATCGCGTATTGAAATGGGCCGCCCGAGGCAAATGACAGGTGTTGCCGCGCGGCACGAACCGCCGCGATTAGATCCCGTGGGCCTGTTGCCCAACCGACTTTCCAGCCGGTGAATGAAAATGACTTGCCGCCCGATCCCACGGTGATGGTGCGTTCGAACATTTGGGGCAGCGTGCAAATCGGAATGTGCTCACTATCGTCGAACCACAAATGTTCATACGCCTCATCGGATAAAACCAGAATGTCGTTCTCGATCGCGATAGTTGCGACCGCCTCCAACTCCTCGCGAGTGAAGACGACCCCGGTCGGGTTATGCGGTGAGTTGAGAATGAGGATACGAGTCTTCTTGGTGATAGCGGCTCGCAGCGCATCGATATCAGGCCGCAGCCCCGGCCCGCTCATTGGCACGCCAACCCGCTTACCATTTGCCATCGAGATTGCGGCCGAGTAGATATCAAACCAAGGCTCAAACATGACGACTTCGTCACCGGCATCGACAAGGGAGAGCAATGTTGCAACCAGTGCTTCGGAGGCTCCGGTGGTGACAACGACATCGGTTTTAGGATCAAGGCTGATGCCGTAGAAGCGCTCCTGGTGGGCGGCGATAGCTTGACGTAGCTCTGGTATTCCGATGCTCGGTGGGTATTGGTTACCGCGACCGTCTTGGATAGCCGCGGTCGCGATCTCCTTCAGCTCCGATGGCCCATCGGTATCAGGAAACCCCTGGCCAAGATTGATTGCGCCAACCTCAAGGGCCAGCTGCGACATTTCGGCGAAAACCGAATCTGCATGGGGGCGAAGCCGTGGGACCAAGGGGGGAGTCCGGCGCGACATGGATGAACGCTATCGGGTCACTTTAACTACCTTTGGGGCCGACACCGCGGAGCCGAGGGCATTGGTTGCGATGATCGCGCAGGAATAGTAGGTCGTCCGCAGCCCACGCAGGATGGCCCAGCCATCTTGGCCCACCGGGGCGAACCTAGGTGACCCGCCAGCAATTGGTGAGCAGCGAAGCGCGACCTTGCTGATTGGTGCGTCATTATCGCGGGAACGTCTAACGGTAACGACGATCATCTTGTCGTCAGTGCTCCACACCTTCCGAATACCGCCGGGGGTGGGCACGCCGAGCGGGATGCCACTAACGGTTGTCGACATCGGCGAGATACCGAGTGAGTTTGCGGAAGCACCGCTTACCGCATACGCGGTGCCGTTTGCCAACCCGTTGATCGTGCAGAACGGTGACTGCAGGTCGACCCGAGGCAGGCCGGTGCAACTGAATACCGCACCGGTGGTGGGGTCGGTGGCGTAAGCCGTGAAACTGGAAATCGCGGAGCCGTCATCGGTAGTGGTGAAGTTCACCCGGAGTGCGGTGTTCAGCACGGTTAGATCAATGGCGGGCGCAGTCGTCGGAGCTAAAGTCACCAGTGCCTTGGTTGCAGTGAGGAAATCCGACATCGCGGACACCCTGGTGTAAACACCGGGCCAAGTGCTCGCGCACCCTTTGCCCTGGCTCACTACCCCGATCAAGCGCATCGCGCGGCCATCACCTGCAACCAACGGACCGCCGGAGTCGCCTTGGCAGCTGTCGATGATCTTGCGGGTGCTTGCGACCCCGGCGGCGCACAGCATGGTTTCGGCTGAGGCAGAACTGCCACCGTAGCCGTCGAAGGTCACCCCGGCGACACTGAAGTCCGATCCGCTCCCGCAACTCTCATTCGGGAAAATCACCAACCGGCCGATCTTGAACGCATCCGGGAAGTTTTCGTCGTCCACCGATAGGTTTCCCCAGCCAGCAACTTTGGCAGGCGCCCCGACAGCAACGAGGGATGGCGAATCAGCCGGCCGCATCGGCAACACTGGAGTGATATCGAGTACCGGCTCGGCCAGGGTGAGCACCGCGATGTCGAAAGTGGTGGTCTCGGAGTCGTAATCTGGGTGCACGGTGACGGCCGATACACCTACGGTTCGAACATTGGGTGACTTCAGATTCCGGGCTAGTGCCACTAGTAGCTCATCAGGGCTGGTGGCGGCCCCCGATTCCTCATCGAAAACACAATGGGCCGCGGTAACGACTGTCGTGGTGGTGGTTAGTGCGCCGCCGCAAAACTGTGCTTGGTAGGCCCCTTCATCCTCAAAGTCATAGGCGTTGAGTAGCGCGACGAGGAAGGGCAGATCCCCGGGGCCGGAGTCGTCACCATTAACGATGCGCGGGGAGCTGCTTTCCTTCGGGGCGGCCAGCGCGACCCCAAAAATTCCGGCGCTCGTGCCGCCGGCCAAGAGTGCTACCACCATGGCGGCTGCGATAGCGGGCACCACACTTTTCGGCAGCCGAGTACCCATGCACCTACGGTACGGTGCCCAA
>CAMDKJ010000165.1 GCA_945900705.1 Bifidobacterium breve
CGAACACGAGGTACGAAATTTTTACTCGGTATCAATCAGCGGCTACCACATTGCTGAGGCCGGGGCCAACCCGATAAGTCAGCTGGCTTTCACCTTGGCGAATGGGTTCACTTATGTAGAGGCATATCTGACGCGCGGGATGGCAATAGATGATTTCGCACCAAATCTTTCGTTTTTCTTTTCCAATGGGATGGACGCCGAATACACGGTGCTTGGGCGTGTAGCTCGACGCATTTGGGCTATCGCGATGCGCGACAAGTACGGGGCCAGCGATCGTGCGCAAAAGCTTAAGTACCACGTACAAACCTCCGGTCGATCGCTGCACGCGCAAGAGATGGACTTCAACGACATCCGCACCACGCTGCAAGCCCTCTGTGCGCTCTATGACAACGCAAATTCACTTCACACCAATGCATTTGACGAGGCGGTTACCACACCATCCGAGCAGTCGGTGCGCCGTGCACTTGCGATTCAGATGATCATCGACCAAGAGTGGGGCCTTTCGGCCACCGAGAACCCACTGCAAGGTGCGGCCATCGTTGATCAGTTAACCGATATTGTCGAAGAGGCGGTGCTGGTTGAGTTTGAGCGCATCGCCGACCGAGGTGGGGTGCTGGGAGCCATGGAGACGGGCTACCAGCGGGGGCGCATCCAAGATGAGTCAATGCTCTACGAACAACGTAAGCACGATGGCACTTTGCCCATTATCGGCGTAAACACCTTCTTGTCCTCGAGCAGTGGGCTTTCGACCGCGACGGTGGAATTAGCAAGAGGAACTACCGAGGAAAAGGAGTCGCAACTTCACCGGCTCGCAGACTTCGAGGAGCGGAACCGCGAGACGGCCCCGGCCGCTTTGACGCGGCTCAAAGAGGCGGCCGCTACCGCCGGCAATGTTTTCGAGGCGCTGATGGAGGCGGTAAAAGTATGCTCACTGGGGCAAATAAGCGAAGCATTTTTTGAAGTGGGTGGGCAGTACCGCCGCAATGTATGACGTACTCTTAGGTCATGACCCCAAAGCCCGGTACCAGATCAGCAAGATCCAGCAAAGTTAAGTTCGCTGCATCGAGCGCAATGGCCATGCTCGTGGCCGCTGCTCTAGTGCCGGCTATCGCTGCTCCGGTGCGGGCGGCTGATAACCCGTACGACATAAACGAGTCGGTCACCTCGTGGGCCACCGCCGCCGCGAGGCTTGGCACCGCAGGGTCGCTCTGGGAGCCGATGAACACCGCGGGGTTGCGCCAAACGAGCAAGGTCAAGGTCATCAGCAACAACTTGGTTATCACCAAAGGCACCGTCACTAGCGGCGATACTTATGCGGGCGCGACCTACGGTCGAGCAGCCAAGGGGTTCCAATTATCAGAGAAGTGGGCCGATACCGGGTTTGCTGGTGAACCTGCATCATCAACTTCTTTGGCGAAGGTCGCAAACGTCAAGATCAAGTTGGGTGAGCCAGGCACCCAGGTAACCGTCACGGCTCAGGTTTACGCGAACTGCTTCAAACAGCCGGCTAATTCAAACCCCAAGGCGATCCCGGCCGGCTTCCGATGCAAGAAATCCGATGTATTGGCCACCGGCGGGGTTCTTGAGGTGACGGCAAAACCTGCGTCAACCATGACCTATCCTGGGGAAACGAGCATCGTGATTGATTCGTCCGGGCTGACCTATAACCAACTGGTTGCGGTCGCTTCAAGTTTGCTGCAGGTTGCACCTGATCCAAATGCGGCGGCCGGGTCAGCGCAAATGCGTGCTGTGTGCAAACAGATGGTTACCGAAAAGCTGACATTTGCCACCGCGGATAAATTGGCGCAGGCAAATGGGTATACCGCGAGGTTGGCGAGTGTCGATGGCCAGCCGCAGGCGCTAACGATGGACTTTCGGTATGACCGCATGAATCTTTCAACCGTTAAGAATGCCGTTACCGAGTGCACCTACGGCTAATTACTAGCTGCTAATTGGGGTGCCCGACGGGATTCGAACCCGCAACATCAGCCACCACAAGGCTGCGCTCTACCATTGAACTACGAGCACCATGCTGGCCCGCTGCCCAACTAACCGGGCTTTGTACCTGCAGGCGGAATCTATCAGCCGACCGACTCAGCCACCGAATCTGGGTTAGGGCTGTTGCCATGGTCGACAACGTGGCTTTGCCCAAGTGCCTTTGCCGCATCTGAATCAGGGCCGGGCTGGGCGACAAAGACCGCATCTCGGTAGTAGCGAAGTTCGGCAATTGACTCGCGAATATCGGCGAGCGCCCGGTGATTCCCGGTTTTCTCCGGGGAGCCAAAGTAGACGCGCGGGTACCAGCGGCGGGTGAGCTCTTTGATACTAGAGACATCTATTAGGCGGTAGTGCAGGTACGAGTCAAGTTCCGGCATGTATTTTGCAAGGAAGCCGCGGTCGACATAAACACTTGAGCCCGCAAGGTGAGCCTTTCCGGCTTCGGGCACATATTTTTGAATGTAGGCCAAAACTTGCTGCTGGGCGTCGGCCAGTGTGGTGCCATTGGGTATCTCGGTGATTAGGCCCGAGGCTTTGTGCATATTTACCACGAATTCATCCATCGCAGCTAGCGGCGCATCGCTGGGCTTGACGACTATGTCGATACCGCCATCGAGTTCGGTGAGGTCGGCTTCGGTGACAATGCAGGCGATTTCGACGATCTCATCGGAGCTGAGGTCAAGGCCGGTCATTTCAAGGTCAATCCACACCATGCGGTCTTTGGTCATGGTCCAACTCTACTGAGCGAGCCACTGCGCGATATCTGTCTTCAATACTTGGATTTTCCCGGGATTAGAAGCGGTCGACCGCGAAAAGGCCAAAGATGAGCAAAATCAGAAAAACCAGCAGAACCAGTGCGGGCAACCCTTCGCGGGCTTCTTTACCGCGCAGATGCACCACGATGGCGCCAATCATCATGACAGCCAGGCCAAACGCCGATAGCAAAGTCAAAACTGCTGGGATGAAAGCCACGATCGGCGGCAGGAATAGGCCCAAGCCACCGAGGAGTTCAAGGGCGCCGATTAACTTGATGAGCCACGGGTTGAAGGTTTCAGCCCAGGCCATGCGCTGGCGAAGCTTGGCGGTAGGTGTCACCAGTTTCGTCACCCCGGCTGCCACAAAGGCAAATGCCAGGAGAAATTGCAGTATCCAGACCGCGAAACTCATAATCGGGCAAGGTAGCAGATAATCTGCCCTTGTGACCGACATTGTGTATCCCCCGATAGTTCTTACCGCTAAGACCCTTTTCAGGGCCTTGGGTATTAAATTCGACATCGTTGGTACCGAAAACTTGCCACGGGTTGGTGGCGCGGTGATAGCTATCAACCACACCAGTTACTTGGATTTTGCTCTTTCCGGGATACCTGCTGATCGAATAGGCCATCGTTACGTGCGCTTTATGGCAAAGGATGGCATCTTCAAACACAAGGTGGCCGGCCCCCTGATGCGCGGAATGCACCACATCCCGGTCGATCGCGACGCTGGATCGCAGGCGTTTCGCGATGCGGTGCGGGCATTGAAGGCTGGCGAACTCGTGGGTGTATTTCCGGAGGCAACCATGAGCCGCTCGATGGAAGTCAAGGATATTAAGAGCGGTGCCGTGCGCATGGCGGTGTCAGGTAATGTGCCGTTAATCCCCATGATTGTTTTCGGTGGCGCTCGGGTACTTAGCTATGGGCACAAGGACTTAACGCGTGGGCGCACTGTTGCAATGACGATTGGCACTCCAATGCACCCAACTCGAAGTGACGATGCTGAGTTGGTCAACGGGCAACTTCACCAAACGCTCCAGCAACTTCTTGACGAGACTATTGATCGTTACCCAACGCCAACGCCAAAAGAGATGAATTTGCCCGAAGGGGCGTGGTGGTTGCCTGCTCGGCGGGGTGGTTCCGCGCCGACATTAGAAGAGGCCGAAGTGATTGAGGCTCGGGTGCGCACCGAACGGGCAGCACGCAAGACACAAAGTGGTGCCCCGGTTGAGGATTCCTGATTCATGCGCGAATTGATCTTGCATATTGGGAGAGCCAAGACGGGCACCACCACCTGGCAAGGACTGGTTGGGTTGAATCGCAAGGAGCTCGGGTCCGCAGGAGTCAAGATCCCAAAGTTCTTCCACGGC
>CAMDKJ010000166.1 GCA_945900705.1 Bifidobacterium breve
TGGTCCATATAACCGGCATTTGCAAGTGAATTCGTGGAAATCTCGTAATAAAACTACGAAATCCGCAGCTTTAGCTTAATTGGACTACCGAAAACGGTGTCTGGGTACTAGGCTGCCGGCAACTCGACAATCCCCCATTAGCTGTCCCCAACCCTGGGAGTTCACGTGAGCGGCAAGCGGTCCCTGCGCAATTTTGTTAACGGTGAAAGTGTAGATGCGGCCGATGGTCGCACGAGTGATCTGATTAACCCCTCCACCGGCGAAGTTTTTGCGTCGGCCCCGGTTTCTAGCGCGACCGATGTGGACCGCGCATATGTAGCGGCCGATGCCGCTTTTGAAATTTGGAGTAATTCGACCCCATCCGAGCGGCAAAAGGCACTTCTGACGATTGCTGATGCTTTCGAGGCCCACGCCGATGAATTGGTCGCCCTGGAAAGTGAGAACACCGGAAAGCCGATCGGAGTGACCGCTTCAGAAGAGATCCCGCCGATGATCGACCAAATCCGCTTCTTCGCCGGAGCCGCCCGGGTTTTAGAAGGCCGGGCAGCGGGGGAGTATGCCAAGGGCTTCACCTCGATCATTCGCCGGGAGCCCATTGGGGTAATTGGCCAAGTGACACCTTGGAACTACCCAATGCTGATGGCGGTCTGGAAGTACGTACCGGCAATTGCTGCTGGTAATACGGTGGTGCTGAAGCCCAGTGATACCACTCCGGTTAGCACCGTACGTATGGCCGAGATTATCGCCGAGTCCGGTGCGCTGCCGCCGGGTGTGATGAATGTTATATGCGGTGATCGCGATACCGGCCGCGCATTGGTTGAACACAAGACCCCGCAGATGGTGTCGATCACCGGGTCGGTGCGAGCTGGCATGCAGGTGGCTGAATCAGCAGCCCGTGACGTAAAGCGCGTCCACCTCGAACTCGGTGGCAAAGCCCCGGTCGTGATCTTTGACGATGCAGATGTTGAGGCCGCCGCCGAGTGGCTCGCGGTAGCCGGTTATTTCAATGCCGGTCAAGATTGCACAGCAGCAACACGCATGATCGTTGGCCCTGCCATCTACGACGACTTTGTAGCAGCTTTGGCAGAGCAGGCCAAGGCCACTTTGACCACCTTTGCTGATGGGCCAGGGGGCGACGCACTGGTTCCACCCGTCAACAATGTCAGCCAGATGGAAAGAGTCCTCGGCTTCATTGAACGCACCCCGGGCCACGCTTCAGTAGTTGTCGGAGGCAACCGGCAAGGTGATCGTGGTTACTACATCGAGCCGACGGTGATCGCGAACCTGAAGCAAGATGATGAAATGATCCAGAACGAGATCTTTGGTCCGGTTATTACCGTACAGAAGTTCTCCGATGAAGCCGAAGCTTTGAAATGGGCAAATGGCGTGCCTTATGGCCTCGCCTCATCGGTTTGGACCAAGGATTTCGGCCGGGCCATGCGCATGGCTAAGGGCTTGAATTTCGGTTGCGTTTGGATCAACACCCATATCCCACTGGTGGCTGAAATGCCGCACGGCGGATTCCGTCATTCCGGGTACGGCAAGGATCTGTCGATGTATGGCTTCGAGGACTACACCCGCATCAAGCATGTGATGGCGAACCTGGAAAGCTAAACTTGCCGATGATGGACTAGCGGCCGGAAACCTTTCCAGCGATCGCCGAGCCGAATGAAATTGTGCCGCGCTTGAATCGCCGCCTAATGGTGCTCATGGTCGCAGATTTGCTCACGAAGGTTTCGCTCCTGTTAACTAGTTGCCAAAACATGCTCGTGGATCGCAGGGATGACTTTGGTGCCGTAGGCGGCTAGGGTTTCGTCCTTGCTGTCGTGTTGCAGATAAACAGCGAATTGGTGCACACCGAGTGCCTTCAACTCTTCGATGCGGCGCACCTGCTCCTCGGGTGGTCCAATGATGCAGAATCGATCAATGATTTCATCTGGTACGAATTCGGTGTGGTTGTTGCCGGCCTTGCCATGCTGATTGTAGTCGTAACCCTTGCGGTCCTTGATGTAGTCGGTTAGCGCTTGCGGCACACCACTTCCGGTTTCACCGTATCGCTCTACGATGTCGGCAACGTGGTTACCGACCATGCCGCCGAACCAACGCAGTTGATCACGGGCATGAGCCAGTGCCGCTGGTGACCCATCAGTTACATACGCGGGGGCGGCAACACAGATGTAGATATCGTCGGGGTTGCGGCCAGCAGCAGCAGCGGCATCGCGTACCGCTTTGATCGTCCATTCGGTAATTGCTGGATCGGCAAGTTGAAGAATGAAGCCGTCTCCCACTTCACCGGTTAAAGCTAGTACTTTTGGCCCGTAAGCGGCGACATAGACATCCGTGCGACTGGTGCCAGCCCAAGGTAGTCGCAGGCTGTTGCCGTTGTACTCGATCGCCTCACCGTTCACTAGGCCTTTGAGGTCAACCACCGCTTGCCGAAGTTCAGCAACCGACACGGGCTTGCCATTGGTAACCCGCACCGCAGAGTCACCGCGGCCGATACCAATCACGGTGCGATTGCCGTACATTTCATTTAAGGTGGCAAATACTGAAGCGGTAACGGTGATATCGCGCGTGGCCGGGTTGGTGACCATCGGACCAATTATTACCTTACGGGTTTCATCAAGAATCTTGCTGTAGATGACGTAGGGCTCCTCCCACAAAATATGTGAGTCGAAAGTCCACACGTGACTGAACCCGTACGTTTCGGCGCGGCGCGCGAGATCGATAACTCGTGCCGCTGGGGGAGTGCATTGCAGTACTACACCGATATCCATAGGAGTCCCTTTCGCTATCGCGTACGTGGAAAGCCGAGGTCAACTGACGAAGTGGCCGGATCGGGCCAACGAGAGGTAACTGTTTTGGTGCGAGTATAAAAATCAATACCTGCTGGGCCATACATATTGCTGTCGCCAAAGAGCGAGGCTTTCCAGCCGCCGAAGCTGTAGTAAGCCACCGGCACCGGAATCGGCACATTGATACCGACCATGCCCACATTGATATCGAACTGGAATTGCCGGGCGGCACCTCCATCGCGGGTAAAGATCGCCGTTCCGTTGCCATACTGGTGCGCATTGATGAGCGCTACGGCTTCTTCGTAGGTATCAACGCGGGTCACTGCCAAGACGGGGCCAAAAATCTCATCGTCGTATACCCTCATGCCCGGCTTGACATTGTCTACCAGCGAAGCGCCGAGGAAAAAACCTTCGGTTGGTAAGTCATCGTCGCGACCATCAACAACTACGGTCGCGCCCTCACCTGCTGCACCGGCCAAGTAGGAAGCCACCTTCTCACGGTGCTCGCCGGTGATCAGTGGGCCCATCTCGGCATCGGGGTCGGTGCCTGGCCCAACCCTCAGTTTCGGCAACCTAACCGCAATGGCGTCGACGATTTCATCACCGATGTTTCCGACGGCGACAACAACCGAAATGGCCATGCAGCGCTCACCGGCTGAACCATAAGCTGCGCTTACCGCTGCATCTGCGGCCATATTGATGTCGGCATCGGGAAGCACGATCATGTGGTTCTTGGCCCCGCCAAGTGCTTGAACACGCTTACCGTTTGCGGTGCCGGTGGTGTATATGTATTTCGCGATGGGGGTGGACCCGACGAAGCTTACGGCCGCGATATCTGGGTGCTCCAAGATGGCGTCAACTGCAACTTTGTCACCTTGAAGAACTGTAAATACACCTGGTGGGAGCCCGGCCTGAGAAAGTAACTCGGCTAGGTACAGAGATACGGACGGATCCTTCTCGCTCGGTTTTAGGATGAAGCAGTTGCCAGTCGCGATTGCGTTGGCAAACATCCACATCGGGACCATCGCCGGGAAGTTAAACGGGGTGATGCCGGCAACGACCCCAAGGGGCTGCTTTATCGAATAGACGTCGACACCACCAGAAACCTGCTCGCTGAACCCACCCTTAAGAAGCGCGGGAATGCCACAGGCAAACTCAATATTCTCCATGCCTCGAGCTAGTTCACCGGCAGCATCACTTGGTACTTTGCCGTGCTCGATTGAGACCAATTCAATAATTTTAGCTCTGTTGGCATTGGCTAACTCTCGGAAAGCGAACATGATTTCTGAGCGCTTCGACAGGGACGCTAGCCGCCAGGACGTGA
>CAMDKJ010000167.1 GCA_945900705.1 Bifidobacterium breve
AGTGCGAATGAATCAGTACGCAAGGCACTAACCATAGTTAGCAAGGCTGATCGCGAAGAGCGCCTCGACGAGATCAAGGGTGAGGTGCTCGCCGAACTCGGTGGATCCTTCACCGGTCGTGAGAAGGAGCTTTCGGCTGCGCTCCGGTCGGTCACTAAGTCATGTGTTCGCGACCGGGTACTTCGAGACAAGGTGCGTATTGATGGTCGTGGGTTGACCGATATCCGTACTCTGTCCGCAGAGGTGCAGGTGCTGCCGCGCGTTCATGGGTCGGCATTGTTCGAGCGCGGTGAAACCCAGATTCTTGGTGTTACCACCTTGAACATGTTGCGCATGGAGCAGCAACTTGACACCTTGAATCCGGAGAACCGGAAGCGCTACATGCATAACTACAACTTTCCGCCTTACTCAACAGGTGAAACGGGTCGTGTCGGTTCACCCAAGCGGCGCGAAATCGGCCACGGTGCACTAGCCGAGCGGGCTTTGATCCCGGTGCTGCCATCACGTTCAGAGTTCCCTTACGCCATCCGCCAGGTCTCCGAAGCTCTCGGGTCCAACGGCTCCACCTCGATGGGCTCGGTGTGCGCATCAACGATGTCGCTGCTCAACGCTGGGGTGCCTCTGCGGGCTCCGGTAGCGGGTATTGCAATGGGCTTGATCTCCGGTGAGGTCGACGGCAAGATCGAATACGTCGCTCTGACCGATATTTTGGGAGCCGAAGATGCCTTCGGTGACATGGACTTCAAAGTTGCTGGTACCAAGGATTTCGTCACGGCACTTCAACTTGACACCAAGCTTGATGGCATCCCGGCAGCTGTTCTTGCCGGTGCGCTGACCCAGGCGCACAATGCGCGCCTGGCAATTCTTGAAGTCATGAATGAGGCCATCGACGGCCCAGACGAGATGGCGGCTACCGCACCTCGAGTGATTTCCATCAAGATCCCGGTTGACA
Source organism: Bifidobacterium breve (assembly GCA_945900705.1). GTDB lineage: Bacteria > Actinomycetota > Actinomycetes > S36-B12 > S36-B12. Next base: position 953 of record CAMDKJ010000167.1, read on the forward strand.
AGATAGGTGAGGTGATTGGCCCGAAGGGCAAGATCATCAATCAGATCCAAGAAGAGACCGGCGCTGATATCTCGATCGAAGACGACGGCACGATCTACATCGGGGCAACCGATGGACCATCGGCCGAAGCTGCGCGCTCGCAGATCAACCAGATCGCCAACCCGACGATGCCCGAGGTTGGCGAACGCTACCTGGGAACGGTCGTTAAGACCGCAGCTTTCGGGGCATTTATTTCCTTAGTGCCCGGTAAAGATGGGCTCTTGCACATCTCTGAGGTCAAGAAGCTCGCCGGTGGCAAGCGCGTTGAAAGTGTCGATGACGTGCTAAAGGTGGGAGACAAAATTCAGGTTGAGATCAAGGAAATCGATCCACGTGGCAAGTTGTCACTAGTGCCGGTAATTGAGGATGGTGCCTCGAACGCTGGTAATGAGGGCTAGTACTCGCACCCTGCTCCGGGAGGGCGACGGTAGCACCGTTCGCCGCACCGTCCTCCCGGGCGGATTGCGAATCATTACCGAGCAAGTACCCGGTGTTAGATCCGTCGCATTTGGTATTTGGGTTTCCGTTGGGTCCCGTGACGAAACCGCGACTCAAATGGGTTCGGCTCACTACCTTGAGCACCTGCTATTCAAAGGCACTTCACGCCGCTCCGCCCTAGACATCTCTGCCTCAATTGAGGCGGTCGGTGGAGACCTCAATGCATTCACGACCAAGGAGTACACCTGCTATTACGCGCGGGTATTGGATGTGGATTTACCATTGGCAATCGATGTGGTTAGCGATTTGGTAAATGACGCACTTATTCGCCATGACGATGTCGAGGCAGAGCGCGGCGTTATTCTCGAAGAGATCGCGATGCATGACGATGACCCGAGTGACGTGGTGCACGACGACTTTGCCGCAGTGCTCTTCGAGGGTAGTGCACTTGGTCGTCCAGTATTGGGCACGGCTGACACCATTGAGGCGATTCCGCGGGCAGCGATAAACCGCTTCTACCGAACCCGCTATAAGCCGCAGTCCATGGTTATCGCCGCCGCCGGCAATCTTGATCATGACTTAGTCGTAAAGCAAGTCAAGAAGGCCTTCGTCGAGTACTTAGATGCGGGTGCCGATGTGCAACCAGCTCGCCGACGGGGTCAAAAGAAGCAGCACGGTTCGGGTATAAAAGTTAATAACCGCCCGACCGAGCAGGCACATCTTGTTATCGGGGTGCCTGGCCCCGCGCGTAGTGATGAGCGCCGGTATGCACTAGCCGTCTTGACCACCGCATTCGGCGGCGGTATGAGTAGTCGGCTTTTCCAAGAGATACGCGAAAAACGCGGTCTCGCATATTCGGTCTACGCTTTTTCGCAGGGATTTGCAGATGATGGCTTATTCGGCATCTACGTGGGCTGCCTTCCAAATAAGGTCAAGACGGTCATGGATGTATGTCGAACCGAGCTTGAGTCCCTTGTAGCAGCTGGCTTAACGCGAGATGAGATCGACCGAGGTAAAGGCCAAGTTCGAGGTTCAACCGTCCTTGGACAAGAAGATACCGGAGCGCGCATGACTCGGATAGCGCGTTCGGAACTCCATGATGAGCCGTTACTGAGTATTGACCAATTACTCGCCAAAATTGATGCCGTCACCCCAGATGAAATAAATGCTGTCGCGAGTGAGCTCCTGGATACTGCATTACGACTTGCAGTTATTGGGCCATTCGCGGATGAATCAGTGTTTACCGGATAAGGTCCGGGCATGGGTGAATCCGTTATAAAGGTCGGGGTTGTCGGTGCTCGAGGGAAAATGGGCTCGACGGTCGTCGCTGCAGTTACGGAGGCTCCTGACTGTGAACTCGTTGCCTCGATTGATATCGGTGACTCACTCGACGTGCTCAATGGCGCAGATGTTGTAGTTGATTTCAGTACCCCTGACGCGGTAATGGCAACCCTTGATTTTTGTATTGCAAATGGAATAAATGCAGTAGTCGGCACCACAGGTTTTGATACTTCCCGAATTGACCAGGTGCGCAGTTGGTGTTCGGCGAACCCTGAAGTTGGCGTCTTAATAGCGCCTAACTTCGCGATCGCGGCGGTGCTGATGATGGAGTTCGCAGCCAAGGCGGCTCCCTACTTTGAGTCCGTTGAAATCGTGGAACTTCACCACCCAGCGAAGGTCGATGCGCCATCGGGCACGGCTCGGCACACCGCGGCCATGATTGCGCAGGCGCGCGAGGTTGCTGGGCGCCCAGCGATGCCAGATGCCACATCACATGAGTTACCAGGTGCCAGGGGGGCGCTGGTTGACGGTATTAGGGTGCACTCGGTGCGGGCGCGAGGCTTAGTCGCCCACCAGGAAGTAATTTTTGGCGATGCCGGTGAGACTTTGTCAATTCGACATGATTCATTCGATCGGGAGTCATTTATGCCCGGAGTGCTTCTTGGCGTGCGTTCGGTTGGCGGGCATCCGGGCCTAACGGTGGGGCTGGCCCACTATCTAGGACTCGCGTAACTCTAGTTCTTCCGCGCCCAGTTCTCGAATGCAATCACGGCGACGTCATAAGCGCTCGGTCGCAGCCACGTATCAAGGGAGTTCGCCGTGATGCTGGTTAATATCCTCGAGCCATCGACCAGATAGACCACCACTGCCCGCCGAGAGCACTCAATGCGAGCAACGTTCGACCAGCGGCAGGCTGCCGAACTGAACATTCTCCGGACGGTCATTGCCTCATCGTTTACATAAGTGCCAATTGACCAGCCACGTAGCAAGATCACGACGGTGCTGGCCAAAACCGCGCCCGTGACGAGCACCGGCAGGACGCCGGCGCCGGCTACTGCCATGATTGCTACTCCAGCAAACATTACGGTCAGCAAAGACGCCCCGACTAATAAAATTAGGCGCCAAGGCCCGCGTGCCGGTATGCGAATCATTCGAATTTGCTGAAAATCGCCGTCAACTGCATTGTCGGTGGGTGGCCAAAGGAAGCCAAAGATCGGCCGGCGCGGGTCCTTCATCATGAGGCAACTCCCAAGGCGCGTAGAAGTGCGGCACTAATTGCAGCAACGAGTACGATCACCAGGAATGGTGCACGCAGTAATAGTGCTACAACGGCAACCGCAACACCTGCGACGCGGGCATCGATGACCAGTGATTGTCCGTCGCCAAATGTTTGTACCGCAACCAG
>CAMDKJ010000168.1 GCA_945900705.1 Bifidobacterium breve
GCAGGCGGCGCGCTCATGGTTGGTCGCAGCCTTGGGTGAGAATGCTGTGGCCAAACACTTTGTCGCGGTGTCCACGAACTCCGAACTCGTCCAAGCATTCGGCATCGACCGCGCCAATATGTTTGGCTTTTGGGACTGGGTCGGGGGGCGCTATTCCATGGATGCAGCGATTGGACTGTCTACCATGATCGCTATCGGGCCTAAAGGATTTGCCGCCATGCTCGCTGGTTTCCACGCCATGGACACCCACTTTGCAACCGAACCCCCGGCCCGCAACCTACCGGTACTCATGGGCCTGCTCGCCGTGTGGAACCGCAACTTCCTTAATATCAGCACGAATGCGGTCTTACCGTACTCACAATATCTTTCGCGTTTTCCGGCCTACTTGCAACAGCTGACCATGGAAAGTAACGGCAAGAGTGTTCGCTTAGATGGCTCGACCGTTACGTACGAAACCGGAGCCATCGTCTGGGGCGAGCCAGGCACTAACGGTCAGCATTCGTTCTACCAACTGATTCACCAAGGCACGAGCCCGGTCGCTTGCGACGTTATTGTGATCGCGAAGAGCGACAACCCGCTCGGTGATCAGCAAAATATTCTCATCGCAAATGCACTTGCACAGGCAGCTGTGCTTTCGCGTGGGCGAACCCTTGACGAGGTAACCTCAGATGGCACTGAGACGGCCTTGACTCCGCACAAGGTAATGCCGGGTAATCGGCCGACCACCGTGCTCTGCGCGTCACAACTTGACCCATTCACCCTGGGCGCCCTTATTGCCCTGTATGAGCACAGTGTTTTCGTTCAAGGTGCGCTGTGGGGTATCAACTCATTTGACCAATGGGGTGTTGAGCTTGGCAAAAAAGTGGCGTTGGGTATTTTATCAGTGATAAATGGCCAAGGTGACGCCGCATCACTTGATGCAGCTACTCGTCATTCGATTGCAGTGATAGCCGAGCAAGGTGCGAGTTAGCGCTCTTCGGCTCCGCGCCTTCGTAAGTACTTCTCAAACTCACGCGCAATAGCCTCACCACTAGCTTCGGGTAGGTCGGCAGTATCGCGAGCTTCTTCAAGCTGCGTGACGTACTCACCGACTTCTTCGTCCTCCGCGGCCAATTCATCGACGCCGATTTCCCAGGCCCTTGACTCTTCGACCAAATCACCAAGTGGCACCGGAATGTCAAGGAGATCTTCAACACGACGCACGAGAGCGAGGGTGGCCTTGGGGCAGGGCGGCTGTGCCACATAGTGCGGAACCGCGGCCCAAAGTGAAACAGCCGGGATGCCAAAACGCATGCACGCTTCCTGTAAGACACCAACAATCCCGGTCGGCCCTTCGTAATGGGAGGCCTCCAACCCAAGTTCTGCTCCCACGCTGACATCGGTCGAGGTACCCGTAACCGGGACAGGTCGAGTATGTGGGGTATCGGAAAGGAGGGCACCCAAAGTTACGACCATGCTGACATCTAATTCGGCCGCCAAACTCAAGATCTCGCGAACAAATTGCTGCCATTTCATGTTCGGCTCAATGCCTTGAACCAAGATGATGTCTCGTGGTGCTAGCGGGATTCGTGCCACGTATAGCCGGGTACTCGGCCAGGTAAGTTGCCGGACTCCGGATTCATCTGTTGAGATATGCGGTCGATTAACTTGATAGTCGTAGTACTCCTCGGAGTCCAAATCCGCCAGCGGCTGCGCGTCCCAAACATCACAAAGATGGCTGATGGTGCCCGAAGCTGCATCGCCGGCGTCATTCCAACCCTCAAATGCCGCAACCAGCACCGGGTCGACCAACTCGGGTAGATCGTCGAACTCGATCAACGAGATCCCCCCTTCTGGAAGGCCAACTGCTCGGTCTCGACCACGGTGTCTATGAGCCCGGCGACCATCGCTGGCCATTGCAAGGGTACGTCGTGGACCGCGCCTTGCCAACGTTGGAGTCGAATGCTCGGGGTAGCGGCGGCCCGTGCGAGCGCCCGCTCGGCTAGCTCCAACCCGCCACTTTCACATAGAACCGCCCAGATCGGGCAATCGATAGTTCTTAGGTCAAGGTCAACTGAGTAATCCAGCATCCCGGCAAGAACGCGCAGGTGGCGCTCAAGACCCAAGGTGCTGCCAAACAGGCCGTCAGCCCCCGGAGTAAATGTCGGCTCAAGTGCAGCGCGAGTCTCGTCGGACCACCAATTGGCCATCGGCCCTGATTCGAGCATTTGCCACAGCTCATTCGATGTCATCGCCATTTGCGGTGGGCGCAACCTTTCTAAGGTTGCCTCCCGCCCTATTGATTCTGCCAAATCTGCTGGACCCCAAAGCCCACCGTCGATAAGTGCAATTGCTTTGATTAAATCGGGGAATTCCGCTGCCGCACTAATCGCGACCCATGCCCCCCATGAATGCCCAATCAAGACGACCTGATCCCACCCCAGGGCAGCGCAGATCTCGGCCACATCAAGGGCACAACGGGGGATGGTGAACTCTAAATTCAGTGGTACATCAGACCGACCGTGACCGCGTTGATCAAGTGCGGCAACGGTGCCGGCACTTAGGCGGTTAACAACCGGAGCCCAAAACTGGCCCTGTTGTGACAGCCCATGAAGTAGTAGCACCGGGATATCCACTGCACTTGACGTACGCCAAAGCCTAAGTGTCAGTTCAGCGCCGTCAGAAACTTCGATGACTTTTAGCTCCGGCGCCGACATGACGTGAAGGCTATCGGGTACCGATCTGTAGACTTCGTCGATCATGGTCGAAACCCTCCGCCAAGCCCTTGCCACCCGCGTCGTGGTGGCCGACGGAGCAATGGGCACCATGTTGCAAGCGGCCGACCCAAGTCTTGATGATTTCCAGGGCTATGAGGGCTGCAACGAGATCTTGAATGTGACCCGCCCTGAAGTGATTGCCGGCATCCATGACGCGTACTTTGAAGTAGGTGTTGACGCCGTCGAGACCAACACCTTTGGGGCGAATTACGCGAACCTGGGCGAGTATGACATTTCAGATCGAATCTATGAACTAGCGCGCGCCGGCACCGAGATTGCGCGCGAGGTAGCCGACGGCTGGTCTACCCCCGACCGTCCACGCTGGGTGCTGGGCTCGGTGGGCCCGGGTACCAAACTTCCGTCCCTTGGACACGCGCCATTCGCGCTATTGCGTGATAACTACCAGACCCAAACCGCTGGCCTAATTGACGGTGGCGCAGATGCAATCTTGATCGAAACTGCACAGGACCTGCTGCAAGCCAAGGCCGCGGTGATCGGTGCTAAGCGAGCAATAGCCGCAAGCGGCAAAGACATAGTCATGATTGCTCAAATGACAGTCGAGACCACCGGCACCATGCTCCTTGGCACGGAGATTGGTGCAGCATTAACGGCCCTTGAGCCTCTTAAGATCGACATGATTGGTCTTAACTGCGCCACCGGTCCTACTGAGATGAGCGAGCACTTACGCACCCTGTCAAAGACTTCTCCGATCTGGCTCTCCTGCATGCCAAATGCAGGGCTCCCGGTGCTGGCGGCAGGGGGCGCGTACTACCCGCTGACCCCTAGTGAATTGGCCGACGCCCACGATACTTTCACGGCTGAATTCGGGCTTAATTTGGTCGGTGGTTGTTGCGGCACCACCCCCGAGCACCTCCGGCACGTAGTAGATCGCGTCCGCGGCCGTGAACTCAAACCGCGCAATCCGCTTTTCGAAGCCAGCGCCTCTTCGCTTTATCAAGCGGTTCCCTTCCGCCAAGACACCACCTACCTAACCATCGGTGAGCGCACAAACGCCAACGGCTCAAGGGCATTTCGCGATGCAATGTTGGAAGAGAATTGGGATAACTGCGTTGACATCGCACGCGCACAAATCCGCGACGGGGCTCACGTCCTTGACGTCTGCATTGACTATGTGGGCCGTGACGGCGTAGCCGACATGAAGAATCTCGTTAGCCGTTTCGCCACCGCGTCAACGCTGCCACTCATGCTCGACTCAACCGAAGCTTCGGTGGTTCAGGCGGGCCTCGAGATGTTAGGTGGGCGCGCCATTGTCAATTCGGTAAATTACGAGGATGGCGATGGACCAGAGTCGCGTTTTGGGAAGATCAT
>CAMDKJ010000169.1 GCA_945900705.1 Bifidobacterium breve
TGAGTGGGATGTCGCAGCGCCGTACGGAGTGGCGACGCACTATGGCTATATCACCAGCCATGTCGACGGCTCACCGGTGACTTTCAACCACCTGCCCCCTTATGTAACCGACCTCACCGTTGCGCATCCACAGCTAGCGGAGTTACTGCGCGAGTGCCTTGCGGAGGCGGCACGCCTGTGAGCCTTAAGGGTCTCCTGAAGGCGGTCGCTACTCAACCGGCGTTTATTCGACTCGCCGAATCACGGGTGGCAACAGCCGTTGCGCCCACCGCCTTGGCGCCGGTGCTCTTGGCGCAACTTTGTGCTCCGGCTCCCGTTGGAGCGGGCCGGCGACTGTTAGTGGTCACCGCCACTGGTCGCGAGGCCGATGATTTAGCTGAAGTGCTGCGCGCCCTGGTGCCTGAGCGCGAGGTCGCGGTTTTCCCCTCCTGGGAGACCCTGCCCCATGAGCGCCTGTCACCATCTTTGGATACCGTCGGTCGTCGAGTTGCTATCTTGCGTCGGCTTGCGCATGCAGATGCTACGGATGCATTAATTCCGCCGATCGATATTTTGATTGCCTCGGTGCGTGCGGTGCTGCAGCCGATGGCCGCCGGTCTTGGCGATGTTGAACCGGTGCGGATAACCCACGGGATGAGTGTTGACCTCATCGTTCTGGTGGAGCGATTGGTTGAGCTCGGGTACGAGCGAAATGAGTTAGTAGAACGGCGCGGTCAGTTCGCGGTCCGAGGCGGGATCCTCGATGTCTTCCCTCCACCCGATGAGCACCCACTGCGGGTTGAATTCTGGGGGGATGTGGTTGAAGAGATTCGTACTTTTTCGGTTGCTGACCAAAGGTCCCTTGAGCTTGCCCACCACGGATTATTCGCGCCGCCGGTTCGTGAGTTGCTGCTAACCGCAAAGGTGTGCGAGCGGGCCAGATTACTTGCGTCCTCGGCACCTGAAATCGCGGAGGTAGCCGCTCGAATAGCCCAGGGGCTACATGTTGAAGGTATGGAGACTCTTATCCCGGTATTGGTCGACGGCATGGTCACGCTGCCCGAACTCATCGACCCATCTTCAACTTTGGTGCTGATCGAGCCAGAGCGCCTTCGCATTCGAGCCCATGATCTAGAGCGCACCGCGGCTGAGTTTTTGGCTGCTTCATGGCACAACGCCGCGGTCGGAAACCAAACGCCGATAGACCTAGCCGGGGCCTCGTATGCCTCGATCGCGGAGATCTTGGCGACCACCGATGGTCGCTCCATGCCCCGGCTCTTTGTTACGCCGCTAGCAACTGATCTAGAGCTCTTGGATGCGCGCGATGATGAAGTCATTGATTTTGGTGCCACGGCAGCCCACGAGTATCGCGGTGATGCCGGGTTGGCTTTTACCGACATCGCCAAGTGGGCGAAGGCGAGCTGGCGGGTGGTCTTAGTGAGTGAGGGGCACGGTTCTGCAGAGCGATTTGTCGAAAACTTGTCGGGCGAAGATATCCCGGCTCGCTTGGTTGACTCGTTAGACGATGAGCCGCAGGCTGGCGTGGTGAGTGTGACTACGGCGAGTATGGCGCACGGATTCATCCTTGCTGGGTGTGAACTAGCGGTGCTGACCGAGACCGACATCGTGGGGCAGCGGTCGTCGACCAAAGATATGCGACGACTGCCATCGAGCCGGCGCCGAACCATTGACCCGCTGACCCTTGCCAAAGGGGATTTTGTCGTTCACGAGCAGCACGGGGTTGGCCGCTACGTTGAAATGGCAAAGCGCGAAGTTGGTGGTGCAGCACGTGAGTACTTGGTGGTCGAGTACGCGCCTAGTAAGCGCGGGCAACCGGCGGACCGGCTCTATGTGCCGACCGACCAACTTGATTTAGTTACCCGCTATATAGGTGGCGAATCACCCAGTGTGCACCGCCTGGGCGGCGCGGATTGGGAGAAATCGAAAGGTAGAGCCCGCAAAGCTGTTAAGCAGATCGCCGGTGAGTTGATCAAGCTCTACGCTGCTCGTCAAGCCACCAAGGGCCATGCATTTGGGCCAGATACGCCTTGGCAGCGAGAACTTGAGGATGCGTTCGCATATGTCGAGACTCCAGACCAACTCTCGTGCATTGACGAAGTCAAAGTTGATATGCAGCGCGAAATCCCGATGGACCGGCTCATCTGCGGTGACGTGGGTTACGGCAAAACTGAGATAGCCGTACGTGCTGCATTCAAGGCGGTACAAGATGGTAAACAGGTTGCCGTTTTGGTCCCGACTACTTTGTTGGTGCAACAGCACCTTTCGACATTCGCGGAGCGCTACGCCCCATTCCCGCTAAAGGTTGCCGGGCTCTCGCGGTTCAACACCGACAAAGAAGCCCGTGAAGTGGTGGCGGGTTTGGGTGATGGCACGGTCGATGTGGTGATCGGCACCCACCGCATGCTCACGGCGAATGTGCGCTTCAAGGATTTGGGCCTGGTGATCCTTGATGAGGAGCAGCGTTTCGGGGTTGAGCACAAGGAGCACCTGAAAGCGCTTCGGACCAATGTGGATGTGCTGGCGATGTCAGCGACACCGATCCCGCGGACCCTCGAAATGGCGGTGACGGGTATCCGCGAAATGTCAGTGATCCAAACCCCGCCAGAAGAACGGCTCCCGGTGCTGACTTTCGTTGGTCCATATGACGATAAGCAGATCTCCGCGGCAATTCGACGTGAGCTACTTCGCGAGGGTCAGATCTTCTTTGTCCATAACCGGGTTGAGTCCATCGAGAAAGTTGCAGCGCGACTTCGCCTGCTAGTTCCCGAGGCGCGTTTTGCCACCGCCCACGGGCAGATGAATGAGTCCACGCTTGAGCAGGTCATCGTGGATTTCTGGGACGGAGAAATTGATGTGCTCGTCTGCACCACCATCGTGGAGTCAGGTATTGATATCGCCAACGCAAACACGCTCATTGTGGATCGGGCCGACACCTTCGGCTTGTCGCAGTTACATCAATTGCGCGGTCGAGTTGGTCGCGGGCGTGAGCGGGCCTACGCCTACTTCCTGTATAACGCAGATAAGCCAATGACCGAGACCGCCCATGAGCGCTTGGTCACGATCGCCCAGAACACCGATTTGGGTTCGGGAATGCGCATCGCGATGAAGGATCTGGAGATCCGAGGTGCCGGCAACTTACTCGGTGGTGAGCAAAGTGGGCACATCGCCGATGTGGGCTTTGACCTGTATGTGCGACTGGTTGGGGAGGCGCTGGCTGAGCATCGGGGTCAGACCGAGCAGGATTTTGCTGAAGTCCGGGTTGAACTACCGATCAACGCGCACATTCCCCATGAGTTTGTCCCGCAGGAGCGATTGCGGTTGGCCGCCTACAAGAGCCTCGCCGATGCGACCACCGATGCTGCAGTAGACGAAGTTGCCATTGAGTTAACCGACCGGTTCGGCCCGCTCCCCGACCCAGTGGCGGCCCTGCTCGCGGTGGCAAGGTTCCGGGCGCTCGCGCGGGCGGTGGGCCTGACCGAGGTGGTGGTTCAGGGGCCCAAAGTGCGCTTCCACCCGGTTGAGTTACCCGAGTCGGCCCAGCTGCGACTCGAGCGCCTGTACCCAGGAACATTGATCAGGGGGGCGGTCCGTACGATCGTGGTGCCGCGGCCGATGACCGCCCCGATGGGTGGGCAACCGGTTCGTGACACCGCCCTTCTTGACTGGGCGGCAGAACTAATCAACACCGTGTTGCCAAAGCCTTAGCCAAGCCCTGCCCAACCCAAGTTTCGGAGATTAAGTGAGAACCGATCGGATCCGCCTAGCGTTTGTCAGTGCAGTCATCTCGGGCGCGGTGGTCGCCGGCCTAACCTTGACCGGCTGTGGCGCAGCAACAGCAGGGGCCGCAGCGGTCGTTGGCGATACTCGAATCTCCGAGCAGACTCTGACCAGCAACGTTCAAGAGGTGTTGGTCGCGCAGCAGAAATCACCGAATACTTCTGACGCGGCCCTAATCAGCGCGGTACTAAATCGGCTGGTTACCAGTGAGCTCGTCAACGTACTCGCCGCTGAGAAAGGCGTGACGGTGACTCAAGGTGCCATTGATAGCACATTGCAGGGATATGTGC
>CAMDKJ010000170.1 GCA_945900705.1 Bifidobacterium breve
AAACAACTCCCGGTGACCGGCAAGACGCTAACGAACCTAACCGGGCCTGCGGACTGCGGCGATGAAACCCGCGATCGCCCGTGCCGTGCCTACTGGGTGCTCCACAACACTTAGATGGCCGGCGCCGGCGATTTTCACTTCCTGCCCGCGGCGCAGCACTTGCAACATGGCGATCTGGTCAGCCTCGGGGCTCGACGTGTCACCGGTACCCCAAAGTACAAACCGGCATAACAAGTGCACCGAGTGCTGTTAATGATTGTGCCCGATCGGCCATCGCCTGCTGATACCAAGCAACTGCCTTTGGGCCCGCATCATCAAGCCAAGCTGACACCTGCGCAACCACTTCTGGCCGGGTATCACGGGTCGACTGTCACGGGCCACCTGCTGAGCAACGTCGCACGTTACGGCCAACTTCATCGCGAGCGATTGTGGCGCAGCAACCTTGAATGAGAAGGCCCCTTATTCAAGGTTAGTGATAGAACCTTGCATAAGGGGATTGGAGGTTAAAGGATGTCCCGACTTGTCGACTCCCTGTGGGAGGGGTCTGCGGAGGCCCACGGCCCGCGCCGGACGCGCCGACCGTGCCGGTACCAAGCGTATGTCCCCGACGGGCTGGCCGCTGCGAAGCTCGAACTCGAGAGTGACCTCGCTGCTGATCTCGTCGATGCCGAAGTGGAACTCGCATCCTTCGATACACGGGCCAAGGCCAGCGGCGACCTCGAGCAGCTCGCCCATCTCCTCCTTCGAGCTGAGGCAGTCGCTTCGTCGAAGATCGAAGGTCTCACGATCGGCTCGCGAGCCCTGGCCCGTCATGAGGCGAAGATTGCCCACGGTGAGCCCTCTCGAGATGAGACGGCTGACTGCGTGCTGGGCAACATTGAGGCGATGCGTATGGCTGTCGACGACATTGCCAAGGTGCCAGAAGTTAGTACCGATCACATCCGAGCGCTGCATCGCGCGCTCATGGACAGGTCGCCCAACCCTGAACTGGGTGGAGTCGTTCGAACCACGCAGAACTGGCTCGGCGGGAACAACTTCAACCCGTGCGACGCCGACTTCGTCCCCCCACCACCTGAATTCGTGGAGCCGCTACTCGAAGACCTCTGTGACTTCATCAACCGCTACGACTTGCCAGCGGTCGTTCAGGCCGGTCTGGTCCACGCCCAGTTCGAGACGATCCATCCGTTCGCCGATGGCAACGGGCGCGCTGGCCGTGCGCTGATTCACGTCACCCTGCGACGTCGAAACGCGGCCACCTCATTCGTACCGCCAGTCAGCCTGGCGCTGGCGACGAACAGTAGCGGCTATATCGGGGGGCTTACTGCCTTCCGATACGTCGGCGAACCGGGCACCAAGACCGCGGCTGTGGCCCTGTCGAGGTGGCTTGAAGTCTTCATCACTGCGACCCGAAGGGCAGTCGCAGACGCGGGTCGACTTGGTGAAGACCTCGCTGCACTCGAGTCGCGATGGAGAGCGGCAGTGGCATCACGACAAGGCAGCACCGCGGAGCGCGCGCTGCCTGTCCTGCTCACCCATCCGGTGATCACCGTCGACGACCTCGCGTCGCTGACGGGTGTGAGCTTTCAAGCGGCCAACACTGCGATCACGCGCCTGGTCGATGCGGGCGTGCTCACGACCGCGGGCAGTGCCGCGCGAAATCGTCTCTTCGAAGCTCGGGATGTATTCACGCTGCTGACGAAGTACGAGAGGTCGCTGGCAACATTGAGTGGTGACACACGTGCCGACCGGCCCGCCCGACCGGTACCCGACCGGTTGATCTAGCGCCGAAATCGCGCATTCGGGCATCAGGCGAGGAGTTCGAAGGTGTTTGGGTTCTGGTAAGCCATTCCCACCCATGTCCGATGACGTGATCCAGTGCGGATGGCCGGGCCGACTTTCGACGAAGGCCCTGCTGCGTAAGCCCAGTCCTTCAAAGCGGATGTCTCGGAATGCGCAATCGGATTGACGTTGCCTGCGTCGCCCTCGCCCAGAGTCTTTGCTTCACCCCTGGGCCGAACGATTCGTCCCACGTAGGTCCCAACTGACAAGCCCCAGCCATTTTGAGGTTGGGCTTGGGATGCGCGCGGGCACGAGCGGGTGCGAGCGGACTCATAATCCGGTCGTCGTCGGTTCGAGCCCGACCCGCCCCACCCACGAAACAGATTGCAGAATTGGATGGGCTGCGCTCGGCCATCGGATACCGCCCATCGCTTCCCCCCGATAGCAGCACCACAAGGGACCACCTATAAGTTGTCACACGGTCGTGAATCACACCCGTATTTTCAAGAAAAATCAGCACGCTTACATGAAATGGGGTAATTTTTAGGTATGCGAATTGATGCCCCGACAGACCCGGCCGCTGCCGTCAACGAATCCGACAAACCTCTTTCCCGTCCCCTGGTGGTCTCGCTGATAGGCCTTATCGTCCTGGTGGCTGCCGTCCTGGTGTGGGCGGTTTTCGGTCGTGCCCCACAAACTGTGTCGGGTCATGGCTACGTTCTCCCCGCTGGCGGCTATACGGAGGTGGGCACAATACTTGGTGGCGTTGTTGACAGTGTCGTCGTCGATCAAGGCGAGCGGGTGCTGAAGGGCCAAGAACTTCTAAGCATTTCTGTCGAAGGCGAAAATGAGCCCACTCCGGTCTTTAGCCCGGCGGATGGGCTAGTCGTAGAGGTGTCTGCACTTCCGGGACGAGTAAATTTGCCGGGCGACCCCATGCTTTACATGCAGCCTGACGGGGCCCAACTAATCGTCAAGGCTTTCGTTCTCGCAACAGAAGCAGAGACTATCCGTGTAGGCATGGAGGCAATGGTCTCACCCGCCGACGCGCCTCGACGCGCTCAGTACGGTGTGATCCTCGGCACGGTGGCTGCACTGTCACCGACGCCTGTTTCCGCTGAACGGATTGATTTCATTGTCGGGGGCAACTCCACGCTCGTCGATTTCTTCCTTGCGGGAGGGCCGGTAATTGAGGTTACCATTGAGTTGACTCCGGATCCCGCTACTCCGTCCGGATACGCCTGGTCAATTGGCCAAGGCCCAGACGTGGAAATCAGTTCGGGAACCCTGAGCGAAGTGTCGATGTTGGTGCGGGACAAGTCGGTGCTCGAGTGAATCACGAAGTAAGTCAGGTGGCCCGGGTCGTCAACGCGCTCAGCTCGCAAGGCCGGAATGTCACCGAAGAGGTAATCGAGCGCCAGCTGGGGGGGCTGCAGGGCCTGCCTCCGGATGTTGCCGCGGATGTGCTTTTGCGCACCTACGGCCTAGCTCCTGATGGTACGGCGCTGCCGGGTTTCGAGCCCAATCGGTCAAGTCGCGAGATAATTAGCAAACTACTGTTCGGGTCAAGGTCGGCCTCGCTCTACATTCTCGTGGTCTCGATCGTCCTTCTTGTTCCGGGGATTACCGTGCCCCTGCTAATTCGGATCTTTGTGGACAGGTTCATTGTTGGCTTAGATTCCACATGGGGACCGGTAACCGCCCTGGGAATCCTGATTGCAACCATGATCGCCGCGGCCGCCGTCTTCCTGCAGTATGCGGTACTCGGGCGCTTAAGGATTCGTATGGAGCGCTCAGCGACCGTTGATTTCACGTGGAGCATTCTCACGATGAAGGTGCTGGCCCTCCAGAATTTTGGCTCGGGTGAATTAATCGGCCGGCTGCAAGCCCTGCGAAATTACTGCCAGATGGGAGGGTACGTCTTACCCCTCCAACTCGCCACATCCCTGACATCGATCATTTTTCTCCTGATGATTTTCTTGCTCGATGTCTTCATGGGCCTGACCGCCGTGTCAATCCTCCTAATTCTCTGGATCGCAATCATCAGGGTCTTGCGGCGCCGAGCACGCGCACAGCGTGGCTACGACGTGCAGTGGGTCCAGCTCAACGGATTTACCTCCGACGTAATTTCTTCGGCTGAGTCGATCAAAGCCGCTGCGTGGGAGCAGTTCGCCTTCTCCAGATGGTCGATTATTCGTCAGCAGTTTTCAACCTCGATATCCAAACTGGGTATCGCGGACCAATACACGAG
>CAMDKJ010000171.1 GCA_945900705.1 Bifidobacterium breve
GGTTGTGTATTTAATCTTTTACGGGTTTCCGTTCATGGCAGCGGCTCCAGGACTTAAGTACTGGCGTTCTGAACAGGTGAACCAGGCAGCTTTCGCGATTAGTAACGGGGTACCCGGCGGCGGCGCGGTTGGCCTTGCGGTGCAGTACGGGATGTTGACTTCATTTGCTATCACGGCAACAGCATCGACAGCGGCAATCACCGCGGTAGGTCTGTGGAGCTCGTTTGTGACCCTCGGCTTCCCCATCCTCGGGGTTGGTGCCTTGGTTTTGGCTGGCCAAAGTGGCGGTGGCTATGTATTAACAGCTCTGATCGGGCTTGCGGTGCTTGTCGCAGTGATCGTGGTTTTCGTTCTGGTGATGCGCTCAGAGCCCCTGGCAATAAAGGTCGGAAGGCTAGGAAATAAGCTGATCAAGCCTTTTTCCGGCCGGATTAAGTCCCTGCAAGGTCTTGATCTTGTCGCCCCGGTGACAAAGTTCCGTTCGAGCATGTATGAGTTACTCAAGAAGCGCTGGCTTGCGATAACAGTGGCCCAAGTCGCGGTATCGATAGCCCAGTTCCTGATCCTTTACTTTGCACTTCGTGGCGTCGAAGGTTGGGACACCGCAGGTACCTCGATCTTGGTGGCATTTGCTGCCTTCGCAATCAGTCAACTCGGAATGATGATCCCGATTACTCCCGGTGGTCTCGGAACCGTTGATGCAGCGATGATCGCCTTACTGACCAAATTCGGGGTCGCGACCGGTGCCGCCACGGCTGCTGATCTGGTGTGGCGTGCCGCCTCATTTGTGCCGCAGATCGTTATCGGAATTATTGCCCTTTTACTGTGGTACCGAAAAGCCGGGGAGAGATTTGCGACCACCAAGGTTGACCCTGCGTCCAAACCCGCATAGTAAAACCTGACTCAAAAATGCGCGAACGGCGTGTCGGTGTGGATCCAGGTTCGGGCCATCTCCTAGGGTGTAGTGGTCCGGTCGTCGCGGGAGGGGAAGCCTTCGACGACCGGGCTTTTCATTTCGGTCGGGGGGCAACACTTACTTGAAGGCGGCGGTGGCGTGATCTCGCAGCAGGCCAAGCCTTGGCGCAGTTTCGTAGCACTTGGTGACAGTTTCACCGAAGGCCTAATGGATGACGTTGGCCCCGATGGCCGTTATGTCGGCTGGGCCGATCGGGTCGCTGGGGTACTTGCTACCCGGGTGCCGGATTTCAGTTACGCAAATTTGGCCATTAGAGGCCGCCTGACCAGGCAGGTTACCGATGAGCAGGTGCCGTTGGCATTGGCGATGCATCCGGAGTTGGTGTCTTTTGCGGCGGGGGTAAACGATGCACTTCGACGCGGCTATGACCTCCACCAAACGGCCACCGCCGTTGAAGATGGAGTCAAGGCGCTGCGGGCCGGTGGCGCCGATGTGCTGCTGTATGCCTTCGGTGATCCGGCCCGGCGCTCGATGCTGATGGGGCGAATTCGGGGCCGGCTGGCCGACTACAACAGTGCCATGCGGGCAATCGCCACGGAGTACGACTGCTATCTGGTGAATTTTTGGGGCGTGGCCGCATTTGACCAGGACGAGTTTTGGGATAGCGACCGGCTACACCTATCACCGGAGGGGCACCAACTGGCGACGCAGTGCGCCCTACAGGCACTGGGGGTCGCTGACGCCGGTTGGCGAACTCCGGCCGCGATCGAACCTGCCCCGGTGCTGAGAAGGGCGGTAGGACACGCGCGTTGGTTCCACGGGCACCTCGGCCCGTGGGTGACACGGCGACTGCGCGGGGAGTCCTCCGGCGATGGGATCGTGGCGAAACGACCGCATTTGCTACCACTTGAGGCACCGAAATAACTTGTCAAGTGTGCGCGGTGGCGGCTATCCACAGGGCGCCAATTGGGTGGCTGTTGCTCCCCAATCGGTAATTTGCAGTTGGTAGTCAACCCTTGAAGCGCCCACGGTAGGCGCCATGACAATTAACTCACTTAACCGCACCGCCCAGGACTCAATTTTGAGCCTGCGCAGCCCGGACGCCGTGATTGCGGCTGTCCCATATCTGCTCGGATTTATGCCGAGCGAGAGCCTGGTAATTATCTGGCTGAGCGCGGACCAAGTCCGGCTCACCCAACGCGTTGACCTACCGAGCGACGACTTGTCGGTAAGTCTCAAGGAGTATTCCGAGGCGGTTGCCCTTACCGCGCAAAATGTCATTGCCGATGAAGTAATCATCTGTGTATTCAGCGACGAGTTCTGGGATGGGTCGCTTCCCTTCGCCCCCTTGATTACTACGTTGATGGTCGTGATGCACGGGGTCCACATGGGCGTTGTTGACGCTCTCCTAATCAGTAGTTCAGCTGAATCTGGTAAAACGGAGTGGACACAGCGCTGGTGGAGCTATTTGAGTACCGAAGATCTTGATTCACGCGCCGGGCAATTTCTTGATAAGCACACTGCGTTGTTGGTGCAATCTAGGTTTGCGTTCGAAGGTGTCGCCGTACTAGCGGGTCGCGCCGATCTCGAGCGGGTATTTGCGGCTGACCTGGACGCGGGTGTTCGGATCGCCAAATTGATAGATGAGCAAAACCGAGAGATAGTAAAACTGGCTGCTGGCACGAAGAGTGCAGGTATCGCCGACACGGCCACGATCCTGGCCCACTGGCGCGACGAAAGCATTGAGGCCATATTGAACATCGTGCTAGCAGCAGATGGCACCGGTGAGGTCAGTGACTCCGATATCGCTCGAGTCATCTTTTGCCTCAGTGACATTCGCGTCCGCGATACCTTGTTGTGGCACCTGGTGCAAAAAGATGAGCGACTCGCCGCACTTGCTGTGCTTACCAGCGCACTGCGGGCCGCCCCTGTTGGAGTGGTAGCCCCAGTCGCTACCTGCACCTCGATCTGCGCTTGGCTAACCGGCGACGGGGCGCGGGCGCTGGTGGCTCTTGAGCGCGGCCAAGTTGATGACCCTGAGTACTCCTTGGCCCAACTGGTAGCGCAAGGGTTGGCCGCAGGATTACCACCATCGAGTTGGGCGGCGGCGATGGCAGGGGTAACCGAGGAGCAGTGCCGCACGGGGAGATAAGTGGATAGTTGCGCCGGTGGTGCTGGCCGGTGGTGCTGGGCTTGATCGCTCTGGTGCCACTTGCTACAGTATGTCCAGGTCAAGAGTGCCAGCGTTAAGTCCCGGCTAGCTGGTCGACAACCCTCCAACCGCGGTGGGGTGCCCCGGAGAAGACCAGGCCCAGATTGTTGGGCAAGCGCGGGTCTTGCACCAGGCAAGGCCCCACGACTTGGATTGAGGTCCCCTGATGTGTTGTTGTCGAATGACCACCCGCTGACCAATTCGCCTAAGGGCACCGAGTTAGCAGCAGTCAAGCAATGGTCCGCCGTTGGTGGCATTTTGCGCCTTCCGTTTACCCACACATAAACCCAAATTTATCTTCGAGAGGAATCCCATGAGCACCAATTGGTCCTTTGAAACCAAGCAGATCCATGCAGGTCAGTCACCAGATGCGGTAACTAATTCCCGGGCATTGCCCATCTACCAAACCACTTCGTACATCTTCAATGACACCACTCACGCGGCAAATCTCTTCGCGCTGAAAGAGCTCGGTAATATCTACACGAGGTTGATGAACCCCACCACGGCCGTTGTTGAAGACCGGGTAGCGGCACTCGAGGGTGGGTTAGCGGCACTTCTCGTAGCGAGCGGGCAGGCCGCAGAGACATTGGCGATCCTAAATATTGCCGAAGTCGGCGACCACATCGTTTCGAGCCCGAGTTTGTACGGTGGCACTTACAACCTGTTCCACTACACGTTGCCAAAGTTTGGTATCGAGGTCACGTTTGTTGAAGATCCAGATGATCTCGAGTCTTGGCGCGCTGCGGTGCGTCCGAACACCAAGGCTTTCTACGGTGAGTCGATATCTAATCCCCAAAATGACGTACTTGACATTG